>NZ_BAABCY010000054.1:0-11764 GCF_039539345.1 Snuella lapsa
TTTCTTTACTTATTCATACCCTTTTGTGACGGATTCCTTTAAAATTATTTTGCAACGTAATGAGGGTTTCATTGGTTTCAATCGTTAGTCGAAGCTATGCACTTTTAATGCAAGACTTTCAGTTTCTAAAATTTTTATAAGCCATAAATTAACGAATAACGGAGTAAAAAGATATTCGTGTATTCGTATTCGTTGTCAAACAGACTTTTATTCTGCATAAAACCTGTGGACTAAAAGCTCATAGGAGTGGTTCATTTCTTAATTCTTAAGAGGTTTTCTTTTTATCATGCCGCCTTTTAAATCTTTAACGATACCCATAATAATAAAGGCTTTTCGGTCAATTTTATCAATTTCAGTTTGCAGTTTGGCTAATTCCAAGCGCGTTACAACAGTGTAAATTATGTCTTTATCGTAGCTTTTTCCTCTTGACCCAAAGCCTCCTTTTCCAGCATATATAGTACAAGCGCGTCCTAATTTTTCAATAATCATTGTTCTTATAAGTTCATGCTGTTCCGAAATAATAGTAACACCTATATATTCTTCAACACCATCCACAACAAAATCTACAGTTTTGGCGGCACTCAGATAGGTTAAAATAGCGTATAGGGCCGTTTCTATAGACAAAATATAAGCACCAAAGGAGAAAATAATAATGTTTGTTATTAATAATACATCTCCAATAGTTAGTGATAACTTTCGACTTAAATAAACAGCTAGGATTTCTGTTCCGTCGATAACACTACCTCCCCGTATGGACATTCCAATACCTAAACCTAAAAAAAAGCCCCCAAAAACAGCTATGAGTAATTTGTCTTCTGTAATTATGGGATAATCGACATAATGAACTACAAAGGCTAAAAGTGAAATCGCAGCTACACTACGCAACGCAAATTTAAGGTTGATGGTCTTTGAGGCAAGAATTAAAAAGGGCAGGTTTACAAAAATCAATAGTAGGCCCAACTCTATAGATGTAACATTTTCCAACAGTAAGGAGATTCCAGTAGCCCCGCCATCAATAAATTGATTGGGTAATAAGAAGCCTTTTAAGCCAAATCCGGCAGCAAAAACTCCAATGATTATGAATATGTATTCTTTAACTGTATGTGTTAGTTCTACATATAGTTTTCTTACCAAAGGCACTATTTCTTTTTTGCTCACAGGTTTTTGGGTCTGTTTGTCTCCAAGCCTTTTTCGAGCAATATCCATTAAGAGTTTTGATAAGAAAGGATTCATTTGTATTGGTTAATTGTTGTACCAGTTTATAAAAAAATATTTTAGTTTGGCTTCGTCAGGGATATGGGTTGTTTCTAAATTTAAGTTCATATCAAACCTTAAGTTTGCAGGAAGCTCACTTTTGGCGATAGAAAACGAAGCATTTAATTCATTAACGGTAATGAGTACAGAGTTAATTAAATTGTCAATTCTCGATATCTTGTATGTATTCGAAAGATCTTTAAAGGTACTTAAAATAGATACATTTTTGTCTGTTTTATATCGAGGGTCTATAATTTGAACATTTTCAATAACCGATAACGAATCTAAAGCTTGCCTTGGGGTTAGGGTTAATAAATGTTTGCCCCCTTTCTCGAAAATTTTGATACTATTTCTGTTTCCGGCAAATTCATCACCACTTGTAAATTTTACAATAGAATCGTTTTTAAAAACGGTTTCAAGATCTTTTACTTGAGTTGAGTCTGTTAATGAGCCAATGTGCTGCTTGCCTATTTGAAAGGGATCTTGAGTTTTATTGCAATTAGTAAGTATTATAGCGGTAATAATAAGAGGAAAAAATAATTTGTTCATGAATATTTATAGTTTATCTGGAGTTAATTTTATTTTTTTAAGACTTTAGTTAATATACCAAAGACACTACGTATAAACGTAGCGCTTGTAAGTACTTTTACTATGGGATTCATACGTGTGCTTTGCCTTCTGGTGCCAGTTCGCTTTTTAGAAGCTGCTTTTTTAAGAGCTTCACGCTCTTGTTTTGCTTTTTCTTTGGCTTCCTCAGCTTGTGCACGCTCAATTTTGTCGTTAAGTAGTTCGTAGGCGCTTTCTCTGTCAATAGTTTTGTTGTATTTGCCAGCGAGCTTAGACTGCTCTATTAAATTACTTAGTTCACTTGCTTTTAAAACATCCATTCTACTCATTGGCGCTCGCATCATAGTGGCAGCTAAAGGTGTGGGGCGCCCTTTTTCATCCAAGGCAGACACCAAAGCTTCGCCAATACCTAAAGACGTTAACACTTCTGTAGTATCGTAGTAATCTGAGTCTGGATAGTTTTGGGCCGTTAGTTTAATAGCTTTTCTGTCTTTGGCGGTAAATGCTCTTAAGGCATGTTGTACTTTTAAGCCCAGTTGACCTAATACTGTTTCGGGAACGTCAGTAGGATTTTGGGTTACAAAATAAAGTCCTACACCTTTACTGCGAATCAATTTTACAATACTTTCTATTTGGTTGAGTAAAGCTTTAGACGCTTCATTAAAAATAAGATGTGCTTCATCAATGAACAAGATCAATTCAGGTCTATCACTGTCACCTTGTTCGGGAAAAGTAGCGTAGATCTCAGCCAATAAGCTCAGCATAAATGTTGAGAATAATTTAGGTCTATCTTGAATATCAGTTAATCTTATAATATTAATATATCCCTTTCCTTCATCATCAATGCGTAATAAATCTTGTACATCAAAAGAGGCTTCGCCAAAGAATAAATCAGCACCCTGCTGTTCTAGTTCTACAATCTTACGTAAAATAGCACCTGTTGACGCTGTCGAAATTCTACCATAGGCTTCAGTAAACTCCTGCTTGCCTTCCTGGGTAGTGTACTGTAATATCTTTTTAAAGTCTTTTAAATCTAGGAGCGGTAATTTATTATCGTCACAATACTGAAAAATAACGGCTACAATACCTGTTTGTGTTTCCGTTAAATCTAAAATACGGGATAGTAAAACTGGCCCAAATTCACTAATGGTGGCTCTAAGTCGCACACCATCTTGTTCAGAAAGCGTTAATACCTCTACAGGAAAACGTTTGGCTTCAAAGGGTAGCCCTATTTTTTCATGGCGTTCATCAATCTTTGGATGACCAGGACTTGGTTGCGCTAAGCCACTTAAATCACCTTTAATATCCATAAGTAGTACAGGAATGCCTTTGTCACTTAAATTTTCGGCTAAAACTTGTAAGGACTTGGTCTTTCCAGTCCCTGTTGCTCCGGCTATTAAGCCATGTCTGTTCATGGTCTTTAAAGGAATTTTTACGTGTGCTCCCGAAATGGTCTCTCCATCCAGCATGGCTGCACCAATAGGAATGTAATCGCCTTTAGTTGTGTTGCCCTTTACAATATGGTTTAAAAAAGTTTCCCTTCTGTTCATAGGTGGTAATTTCGCATAAAAATAACTATTCTCTGTTAAATCATAATAATTAAGACATATAAAACAATAAACTTTTAATTCATACTTTTTTAAAGTATTGTATCTTTGCCAATTAATAAATTAGCCTTAGAAGACGATATCTTACCAAATTTATTATTGGCGAATTATATCTGACCTGATTAAAGAATAAACAGATGGATAAGGAAATACAGTTGTTAGTGGATAAAGGTGAAATGTTACCTTTAATGGAAGAGTTTTATACCATCCAAGGGGAGGGGTACCATAAAGGAACTGCCGCTTATTTTATTCGTATAGGAGGATGTGATGTTGGTTGCCATTGGTGTGATGTTAAGGAGAGTTGGAATGCAGACATACACCCACCAACTGAGACAGTAAAAATTGTAGCCCAAGCCAAAAAGTATAGTGATACGGTTGTAGTGACTGGTGGGGAACCTTTAACGTGGGACATGACTGTGTTAACGAGGCGGTTAAAGGCAGAAGGGATGCAGGTCCATATCGAAACATCTGGAGCTTATAAGCTTACTGGTATTTGGGATTGGGTTTGTTTGTCGCCTAAAAAAATGAAATTGCCAACGCAAGAGGTCTATGAAAGCGCTAATGAGCTCAAAATGATTATTTATAATAAAGATGATTTTCGGTTTGCTGAAGAGCAGGCTTCTAAGGTAAATAAAGATTGTATTTTGTATATGCAACCAGAATGGAGTAAGCGTGATAAGGTGATTCCGGAGATTGTAGATTATGTAATGGCACACCCAAAATGGAAAGTATCTTTACAAACGCATAAATATTTAAATATACCCTAGACATAAAAAAAGTGCCTTAAAAAGGCACTTTTTTTATGGTAACATATTCGAAGACAGGCTTCGGAGTATTTAAATCTCGATTGTCGAGTTAAAATGTAATTATTTTGCAAAGGGAACGGCAACTCTTGTTGTACCCCATCCTAAATGTAAAGCATCATTTGTAAAAGCAATAGAAAAAGCTTCAAGGGATTCGTTAGCGGTTGTGACCGGTGCAGAAACTCTAATAACATCATTTGCTTCTTTATAGGAGTAAGCCCCCCAAACGTTAATATCCTTGCTCAAAATAATAGTCCATTCTTTTTCTCCAGGAATGGTGAAAAGCGAATATTCACCTGCGCTAACAGCTTTGCCTCCAATTTTAACGTCATTGTACAAAGTAATGTTGGCCGCTTCATTAGCGCCGGTACGCCAAACTTTACCATTGGGAGCAAGCGTGCTTAAAGCACGTCCTTTTAGTTGTGGCCTACTGTAAATAACTTTAGCAATTGCAGGAGCATTTCGGGATGTCCTGTATATAGTAGCATCCAAAGGGCTTTTATCGAGCTTGCTGAATTCTTGGGCTCCCGCATTAGTAGTTAATAATAATACTATAGCAAAGGCTATGCTTGAAATAAAATTTGATGTTTTCATAGTTTTTTTGATAGGTTTAATATTAAAGTGAAGTTTAAAAGTAAGCAATTCTTTATTCGAAGTTCTTAATATTATATTAAAAAATATGGAGCTATTTCTTAATAAACTTTCTGGATTCTCTTCCCGTATTGTTATGGAAGTTAATTAAATAAGTTCCAGAGGGCAAATCTTCGACGGGAAAAGCATAATAATGGGGTGTTTTTGGTTGAATGTTATGTTCAATGCTTAATGATTTGATGTATTTGCCGCTTGAGGAGTAGAGCTCAATTACTAAATTGTCGATAGACTCAAAAGTAATGTCAAACTCTAATATAGATGTTACTGGGTTACTTTTAAAGGTGATATTTAATGGAGTTCTATCTTGTTTTTTTATGGTTTCGGCATTCAAGGTTTCACTGGTGAATTTATAAAGTGAAGTGCCGCTAGCATAGGCTAAATTAGGATTGATGATAAAAATTCTGTTTAAGTTACTTCCTGTATTTAGGTTTGTCCATGTTTGTCCGCCATTTAACGTTTCATAAAACCCTGTTGTAAAACCACCCATCCATCCCTGATTTTCAGAAATAAAGCCTACTGCTTGTATGTCTGTTTCTGGAGCATCGTAGCTGTTCCAGTCTTGGCCTCCGTTATTTGTTTTAACAAGTTTCCCAGGGTTTGGGGCAACAGATGTTATGGAGCCAAATATTATGTTTGTATTACTTTCTAGGACTTGCATTTTCCAACAATATTCTCCAGCTACATTCGAATTGTAAATTTCATTCCAACTATTCCCGCCATCTGTAGTTTTTAATATGGTAGCGCCATTATCGCTTCTACCAGAGACATAGCCAACAGATTCTGTTAAGAAATAAATTTCTACTAAAGCATTTGCATACGAGGACATGTCAATATATTGCCAAGTGTTTCCACTGTCTGTTGATTTAATTATGTAAGCTGGGGAAAAATAAGCTCCGCAACCATAAATGGTAGATTCCCCAACGGTATCTAAACCACAAATTGCCAGTGGGTTTGGGGATATGTTTGTTACGTTTTGCCAACTGTTACCTCCGTTCGATGTTTTAAAAAACTTACCATTTAAAGTGCCCAGAAAACCAATGTCTTCATTTAAAAATTCAATATTTCTAAAATAATAATCGCCTTCTAGTTCGCTTTCATTTAGCTGCTCTGCCCATGTTTTACCTCCATCTGTTGTTTTGTATACGGCTGCATAATACCCATTAGCAGCCCAACCTGTATTTTCATCCAGAAAGAAGATGTCGTCAAAACGTTGGTTGTTTATGTTTATGGTAGCGGCATTTAAAGTTTGCCATGTGGGTTGCGAATAGATGTTAAAAAACGCTAAAAAGGAGCTATAAAACAAAAATTTTGATGGATTCATAGATATAAAAAATGCCTTAGACAAAACTAAGGCATTTCTTTAGTCAATATTAAAGAAAAGTTTATTTTTTAATGACTCTTACATTCATTTCTTCTACTTTCTTATCGGAAAGAGGTGAAGGCGAACCGAATAATAAATCTTCACTGGTTCCTGTTTTTGGAAAGGCCATAACCTCTCTAATGGAGGCTTTTTTCTCTAAGATCATCATTAAGCGATCTACGCCCCAGGCTATACCACCGTGCGGTGGAGCGCCATAGTGGAACGCTTTATACATGGTGCCAACACTTTTTAACATTTCTTCTTTGTTGTATCCCATGTTTCTGTAAGTAGCTTCCAGTATTTCTGGTTTGTGTGATCTAATAGAACCGCCACCGATTTCATAACCATTTAAAATTAAATCATATTGCTGTGAAATAATAGTTCCAATTTCCTCTTCTTTACCATTCATGTGTTTCTCTATGTCGTTAATAGCTGGCATGGAGAAAGGGTTGTGGGTAAAGGTCCATCTGCCTTCGTCTGTTTTCTCGAACATAGGGAAGTCTATTATCCATGCAGGACGTAATTCTTTTGGATTAATTAAACGCAAAAAGCGTCCCATTTCCTGACGAACAGCATCTAGGGCCTTATTGGCAGTAGCATAGTCGGACGCCGAGAAAAATACAATATCACCTACCTTGGCATTGGTAGCTTCAATAATTCTGGAAGCAATATCTTCTCCTAAAAATTTAATGATTGGCGACTGTAAATCATTTTCATTAACTATAATGTATGCGAGGCCTCCAAGCCCATTGGCTTGTGCAATGGCTGTTAGGTTTTCAATTTGACCTTTGGACATACGCTTATTGCCTTGTTCTTCGGCCGATACCTTAATACATTTTACTATACCGCCATCTTCAATGGGTTTGCTAAATACCTGAAAGGTCGTGTCTTTTACAATATCTGTTATGTCTTGCATTTGTAAGCCATAGCGTAAATCGGGGCGGTCGCAACCGTACTTATCCATGGCCTCTTTATAGGTAAGGACTTCAAAAGGATGCAGTATCCACTTTTTGCCGTATACCTTTTGGACAATTTCATTAAACATATGTGTATTCAAGTCTATAATGTCTTGCATACTTGCATAGGCCATTTCGATATCCAATTGAGTAAATTCAGGTTGGCGGTCACCACGCGAGTCTTCATCCCTAAAACAACGTGCTATTTGAAAATACTTTTCAAATCCACCAACCATTAGCATTTGCTTGAATTGTTGGGGGGCTTGTGGTAAGGTGTAAAAAGATCCTGATTGTTTACGCGTTGGGACAATAAACTCTCTGGCTCCTTCATCGGTACCAGCAGTTAAGATAGGGGTCTCAATTTCTAAGAAATCTTCACCGTCTAAAATATCGCGCATTAGCTTAGTTACCTTATGGCGGTTTACAATAGCTCTTCGTACGCTATCATTTCTATGGTCTAAAAACTTATATTGAAAACGAACCGTTTCGTTGGAACGCGCTGCTCTTTTTATTTCAAAAGGTAAGGTTTTAGATAGGTTTAAGATTTCTAATGCAGAAGTTTCCAATTCAATAGTACCAGTACGTAACCCTGCGTTATAATCATCCTCTTTACGTTGTACTACAACTCCAGTAACCGATATTACAGTTTCTGGTTTTAGTTTTACCAATGCATCTAAATTAGGGAAGGATTCTCTGCTTAATCGAACTTGAAATATTTCGTTGCTTGAATCCCTTAAATCGATAAATATCAATTCTCCATGATCTCGTACACTCGATACCCAACCAGCCAAAGTTGCCGTGTTGGAGATAGAAACTTCGCTAAGCTCCGTAATTTTATGCGTTCTGTACGTTTCTTTAACGACTAAAGGAATGTCGGGAATTGCTTCTTCTTCAACTTTTGTTGTAAGAGGCTTGTCAGACACAGTTTTTTGTTTTGGGGAACTGGTTTGTGTTTCTGTAATATTGTTGGCCGATAAGGCATCCAAAATACCTTGACGGATAATTTTTCCTGAAGCACCTTTGCCTATAATGGCAATAACTTTTCCAACAAGAATCCCTGCTTTACCTTGATTACCTTCTTTAATGTCGTTAGCAATGGCTTCATTTTCAGAAACAACTTTATTTATGGCTTCAGTGATTTTGTCTTCAGAAATGGTGTTGTCTTCAAAATACTTTTTATAATCAAAAGTTCTATCCTTTAAATAAGAAGTGATAGCGTTCTGAACTAAAACGGCTGTTATTTTTTCGGATTTAAAAAGTTTGAAGATGTCAATTAAGTGGTTAATATCATGAATGTCCCTATATTCGTCTGCACCAATATTGTTAACCAATGTTTTTGCAACAAAAGAAGGATCTTTAAGCTCGTTGTTTATTGTTACAAATGTTTTGGATCGGATAGCATCAGCTGTAAAGAATTTGGCATCTTGGGGTAAAACGCCTCCTTTTATTAAAATAGATTCAACAGCAAATGGCAATGCGCTAATATCAACATCAATGGTCTCAACGACTTCTTTTATGTTTACAAAAGGTAAATCGGGCTCCGAAATAAAACGATAGTCAGCTTCATACTCTTTTTTACGCATGGTTTTGGTTTGCTTTAAGTCAGCATCCCACAACACGGTAGTTTGATCGGGTCTAAATTCTTTATGTTCTATGTAATAGCTTAATTGTTTTTCAACTTCCTCCTTTAAGGCGTCTACCATGAACTTGAAAGAATTCAGGTTTTTTATTTCTGTTCGCGGGTTTAAATTATAGGTGTGCTTTTTTCGTAAGGATACCGACACATCCGATTTAAATTCGCCTTTTTCAAGGTTGGCCTCTGATATTTTTAAGTTTTGAACGATGCGTTGTATATATTGGGCATAAGTTGAAGCATCTTCAATATGGCGAATGCAAGGTGTGGTTACGATTTCAATTAAAGGTACCCCAGCTTTGTTAAAATCAACTAAAGAGACTTTCTTTTCGTGCATTAGTTTAGCAGCATCTTCTTCAATGTGAACCTGTGAAAGGTTTACTGTAAACTGTGAGCCGTCGTTCCTAAAGCAAGAAACTTGGCCATCTGGAATAATAGGGTTGTGAAACTGGGTAATCTGAATATTCTTTGGGTTATCGGGATACTCGTAATGTTTGCGATCCCATGAGATTACATCGTTGTCGAATGTAGATTTAACGGCTTTTCCAAAGTAAATGGCCTTGGTGATGGCTTCTTTGTTAACAGCAGGAAGCACACCCATTTGTCCTGTGCAAACGGCACATATATTTTGGTTTGGTATTTCTATTTCTTGATTTGGGCAAGAACAAAACAATTTGGTATTGGTGTTTAACCGAACGTGCGTTTCCAGTCCAATTACCAATTCTAACTCGTGGGCTTTAAGTGCCGCATTTAATTGTTCCAATTTCATCTGTTCATTATATTTTTTTAAGGGTCAGATGCAATACACAAATGAATGTCCTTGGTTGTTTCAAAAACTTCGTTATTGTGTATTTCATTATATCGTTTCTTTTAATAAGTTAGCAAATTGTAGCACATATGCATCGTTGTTCTTGGCTGCCGTAATTTGTAAGCCAGTGGATGTGCCTTGTGGAATGGTTAGGGTGGGCAATTGCCCTAAGCTAAAACCAACAGTGTAAGCATCAGATAAATACATGGCTAGAGGGTCTTTTAAACTGTCTCCAATTTTCGGAGGTGTGTTTGGTGTTACAGGCGAAATAATAACATCGACCTCTTCAAAATCATTATTGAAGTTTTCTGATATCTGATCTCTTAGAGCAAGCCCTTTTAAATAGATTTCATCTGAAAAACCTTGTGATAATACTTGGTTGCCTCCAACGATACGACGTTTTGTTTCTTCCGAAAAATTTTCAGAACGTGTAACGGCATAGCTCTCTTTTAAGTTTTCAGCTTCAATGCGATTGCCGTAGTTAGTGCCATCCAAGCGTGATAAATTGGAAGCTGTTTCTGCCATGGCTAAAGTGTAGTATGTAGAAACTAGAATGTCCGATTTAAAGAAATCTAATGCCTTTACTGTAAAGCCCTTTGCTTTTATTTTTTCTATGCTAGCTAAGAAGTCATTTTTAATTTGGGTATCAATAGCATCATTTTCTATGAAGTTCTTAAAATACCCAACAGTTTTTATAGATCCTTTATCAGCTATTGTGTTTTCACTAATGATTTCAGATTCAATAGACGTTTGGTCTTTAGGGTCCTTGCCGCTCATAACATTAAGAACAATGCGAATGTCTTCAATAGACTTAGCTAAAGGCCCTACACAGTCTGTAGATGATGCGTAAGCCATTAAACCATATCGGGAAACGCGTCCGTAGGTTGGTTTTAAACCATATATTTTGTTATAGCCAGCAGGTTGTCGAATGGAGCCCCCTGTATCGCCTCCAATAGAAAAAATAGTGTAGTCTTTGGCAACATTTACCGCAGAACCACCACTGGAACCACCACCAACTAATTCGGGATTGATTGCATTTTTAACAGCTCCAAATATGGTGTTTTCACTAGATGATCCATGCCCAAAACTATCGCAATTTTCTTTAACTATTGGAATGGCTCCTGCATCCAATAATTTTTGTATGGCGGTAGCCGTATATGCAGATTTGTAATGCTTTAATAAGTTAGAACTTGCAGTCGTGTAAGTACCTTGTAGCATATATACATCTTTAATGCCAAAAGGAATGCCCTCCAGTAATCCAATAGTTTCTCCATTGGCAATTTTAGTGTCGACTTTGGCAGCCAGTTCAAGTGCCAATGATTCCAATAGGCTATTAGCCGTATTGTGCGTGTTATTTTTAAGTAAGTTTAATTTTTTCTGTATCAAATCTGTACAGGAAACTTCCTTACTTATTAATTGCTGGTGTATTTTTTTTATTTGGGAGTCCATAACTTATTCTTCTATAACTTTAGAAACTACTAAATATCCATTTTTCTCTTTAGGAAAGTTTTCTATTATAATTTGTTTTTCCTTGGCAGAACTTTCAATCACGATATCGTCTCTCAAATCGTTTACAGACAGGGCATTGTTATTAACATTATTAAGAGAATCATTATTTTCGGTATGGGCATTCTTTATTACGTTAAATAATTTGTTTACTGCCTCCGAGGGTTGTGCTCCTTTAATGCTCGACAATATGTCGACGGTCATAATTTTACTCATGTCTTTCAATTTAAGGTTTAAAAAAAGCCTTCCGAATTCGGAAGGCTTCACATATTTTTTAACAATAACCTTCCAATCCTAAAAAATAGGATTATTGAAATTATTATTATTATTATTATTATTATTATTATTTGTCATTGTTCTAATTGAAGGTCAAATATATATAGAATTAACTTACTAAGCACGTTTTTTTTGTATATCCTGTCGTGTATTGTCAAATTAATAAAAAAAGCAAAGTTAATTTGTTAGTTCTATAATGAATTTGTTGATATCATTTATTAAGATTAATTAATCTGGGGGGATTAACTGTTGTTGATTGTGAAAGTACTTTTTGAAGTCATCTTGACTTTTTAAGTTTATAAAATTTCTTTAGTCCAATTACAATGAAAGCTAGGAAGTTAAA
>NZ_BAABCY010000055.1:0-91983 GCF_039539345.1 Snuella lapsa
CATATTTGCTAAGTTAATAACTAGCAAGCATATTCTCTCTTCTTTGTGTCCAGTCTAATATAGGAAGTCCATTTAGACCTGTCTATCCGACAGGTAAGATTGTTAAATTTGAGTATAATACTCGTTTTATGATTTATTCTTCATTTATACATTGAAGAAATCCTTTTTAGAGATTCCTGCTTTCGCAGGAATTAATATCTTTGCTCCCCTAAGGGAGCTACCAAAACTGAAATTTTATCGCGAGTAACGTTTTATATTTTGAGCTAGTCTCCCTTTTTAATGAGCATCTATTTTGAAAAGCTAATGTAATTGGCGAATTAAAAATAGCTGAGAGAATTAACCCCGAGACTTCGCGGTATATACCAAAAGCCATCCACAACCACTCTTCCAATAGCAAAAGCCGGTTGTTGTTAAATATGTGATATGGGGGTTTTGTGTTCAAACTGCTTATTATTTAGTTATTCCTTTTTTGAACAGACCTCGACAAACTCAGCCTGACATTACTGTCATTGTTATTTTTCAATAGCTTTTGCATCTCCGCCTGTATTTCCTTTATCGCCGTTGAAGGTACTTTCACTTCCTTCTCCAATACTTTTTGGGCTATACTTATAGCTTTTTCTTTTTGCCCACTCTCATCATATAACTTGGCCAATAAATAGAGAGGATAAAACCTTATGGGGATCATATTATAGGCCTGTTGGTAAGCGGTCTCTGCCTTATCATATTCCTTTAAACCCTTATAGGCATCACCAAGTGCCGTAGCCACGATGGTGGTATTTAAATATTGCTGGGTTTGTAGTAGTATAACTACCGCCTTATCATTTCGTTTAGCCATGGTAAGTGCCTTACCATAATTCATTAAAAAGTCACCATCCTTTTTCAATAAGGGATAGGCTTCTTCGTAAGTTTCAATAGCATTCTCGTAATCTCCATATTGATATGTAGTCAAGGCTATTTTCCAGACCCTAAAACTTTGCTCGACTCCTCGTAGCTTAGGATAGGCAACAACAACAATAATACCCAGTGCTAAAAACATCATTTTATATCCCCACATAAGGTGTGGCACTTTCTGCGGGCTCAGACTAAAAGTAAAACCGTTACTGTCTAAATTTCCGAGAAATGCCAACATAACTACCAAAACCAATTTAATTGGTAATATCTGTACAGGATAAGACACCAAAGCAAAAACACCTATAGACAAACATGTGCATTGTACAATTAGTGAAAGAAATTTGTCTTGAGGTGCTATTTTTATCTTAAAAAAACCATACAATATAAGTAATAAAAATAAAAAGCCTATCATCCCATTTTCGGCAACAAACTGGAGCCAATCATTAAAAGCATAATAACTATTATCTGCCACCAAAGCCTCACTGGTTTCGCCGTGGTTAGTAAAGTAACCGGCTTGGGAATCCATATAATGAGCCTTAAAACGGTCGAAACCTATTCCAAAAACAGGATTATCTTTAATGATTCCAGACGTCACTTTCCATATAAATAAACGCCCGTCTGCCGATCCTTTCTTAAAATAATAAACACCCAGAAAACTAGCACCAACAATACATAGTACTGAGCCAATAAAAACAACTCGTTTTAAGTTATTAAATTCCTTCAAATATTTCTTAAAAAAATGGTAACGACATTCAATTAAAAAACCACTACTAATGATTACTGCCAACCAGGCCCCTCTGGAATGCGAAGCGGGCAGCACCAGGGCAATACTTATAATACCTAACAAGGGTACATACTCAAAAACATAAGGTATTATCATGTTTATCCATTTTGAACTTATTCTTGTTTTGACCTGTACAAATTGAATAACTTTCTCTTTAAATAAATAAATGCCAAAAGCCACTGGACACACAGATGCCAAAAAACCAGCGTAAGGTCCTGGATTAAAAAAACTTCCTGTTAATTTGAACCCGGAATGGTTAGAAGAATAATACCCCATTAGTTGGAGATTTCCATAAATAGCTTGTATAATTCCTGATATAACAATAGCCAATAAAAGTAACAAATAGCCTTGCTTAGAAATGTTTCTTAACACAAGGTATAAGACGCTCAAACCTAATAGTTCATAAAACCGAATAGAAAAACCATAATCCGACTGAATAACATATCTGTTAATGACTATATACCCGACAAGCAATAACACTCCAATATCTAATTTAGTCCATCGTAACAATTGTTTCTTCGAAAAGACAAATGCCATTACAAAGCACAATAAAGCAACTGAACAACCAAAAGAAAATGCTATAAATTTAGCAGTTATGGTAGCGTTGTTGTAGCTAGCATTACTAACTGAAGGCAAATATGTCAGGCATATTAATAATACTATTAGCAATAAAGTATTGGCCAAAGAAGCAATCTTCATGGAATATTAAAGGTTAAGTTATAATAGCTAACACTAAATATTAATTAAATCTGGTTTTACTAACATTGAGATAAACTCTTTTATAATCTGTTGTTTACAACATAGACAACGAAGCTATCAAAACAACATTGAAAAAAACTTTAGCCCCAAAGCTTTCTATTGATAGGTTCATTTTATATTGAACGAATATACTTTCATGAATTCAAACCAAGGCGGACATTTTATGCAAAAAGGTGGACAAATTAAGAAGATTCTTCTTTCATTAAAGCGAAATACTTGCACTCAGCCCCTTGAAAAAACAAACATTAATAAATATATAAGCGATTTAACCCTTTTTAAAATTTGAATACCATTATATAGCGAGCATCTTAAAATTTTACAATATTTTTACCACATGTTACGCGACATTGCTTCAAACGAATTGTTTACTATTTTAATCGTTACAGGGTTAATCTTTGTTACCCTGGCAAAGATGGTGTCTCCTAAACGGTTTAATGACCTTATATCTATTATAAGCAACTTTAAGTACCTTAAAATTTACGGTAGGGAGCAAAAATTCCTGGATACTTTTGACGGCTTGTTGTTTGTTAACTTAATGCTTTCTGTTTCCATTTTTGGTTCGATTGTTTATCAAAACATGATGGACACAAAGATTCTTTCCATAAATATTATCGTTAAATTAATTTTCGGGATCGGTTCTTTAATCTTAATAAAAGTACTGTTAGAGCGTTTAATAGCTAGTCTCTTTAATATAGACAGCGTAATAGACAGCTATTTGTTTCAAAAGATTAGTTACAAAAACTTTATGGGGCTAGTTCTTATTCCAATAAACGCTCTATTACTTTACACTATACCCCAATCGTTAACCAACATTTATATAATGGTTATACTATTGTTAATTATAAATTTGTTAGGGGTAATGACATCTTTTAAATCGCATCAAAGTTTATTAAAGCACAACTTTTTCTATTTTATTTTGTATCTTTGCGCACTTGAAATTGCACCTTATATTATTTTGTTTAAGGTGTTTATTGCCTAACAAAGAACAAACTGCTTGCACATATGAAAGTAAAAACAATTTTAGTATCTCAACCGGAACCTAAAATAGAGAACTCACCTTACTTCGATTTACAAGAAAAACAAAAAGTAAAAATAGACTTCAGGCCTTTTATCCATGTTGAAGGTGTTTCTGCAAAAGACATTAGACAACAAAAGGTAGACTTGAACAAGTATACGGCTATTATCTTAACAAGTCGAAATGCAGTGGATCACTTTTTTAGAGTCGCTGAAGAAATGCGATTTAAAGTACCAGATACCATGAAATATTTTTGTCAGTCCGAAGCAGTTGCTTACTACTTACAAAAGTATGTAGTTTATAGAAAACGTAAAATTTATGTAGGCAAACGTACCTTTTCTGAATTGTCCCCTTTAATCAAGAAATATAAAGACGAAAAATTCCTGTTACCTAACACCGATAAAGTAAAACCAGAGGTTCCTGAAACTTTAAACGCACTGGGTATTGATTGGAAGCAAGCTACATTTTACAAAACTGTTATTAGCGATCTTTCGGATTTAGCAGACGTATATTACGATGTATTAGTATTTTTCAGTCCTTCGGGCATAGAGTCTTTATTCCATAATTTCCCGGATTTTAAACAAAACAATACACGCATTGCTGTATTTGGCAATACAACCATTAAGGCTGTTGAAGAAAAAGGATTACGTGTTGATATTTCAGCACCAACACCTGAAACACCATCAATGACTATGGCTCTGGAAAAATATATTGAAAAAGCTAACAAGGGGAGATAATAATCCCTCAAACTCATATAAAAAGCGCGATTTAATTTTTTAAACCGCGCTTTTGCATTTAAAAGGCATAACGTTGTGGTCCGCCGCGACGGATCTCTTCACTACAATAAGCCTCAAACTTTTTAAAGTTTTCGCGAAAGGCATTCGTTAATTTAAACGCCATTTTATAATAAGCCTCATCATCATTCCAAGTGGCCCGAGGACTTAAAACACTTGTTGGCACCCCTGGACATGTTCTTGGTTGTGCAACACCAAACACAGAATGTATATGGTAATCGTCGTAATTGTACAAACCTAAATCGCCATTCAATACCGCATTTATCATGGCTCGGGTGTATCTTAACTCCATACGCTTTCCAACGCCGTAAGGGCCACCTGTCCAACCTGTATTAACCAACCATACATTTACACCTGCCTCTATCATTTTATTGCTTAACATTTCGGCATATTTTGCTGGATGTAATGGCATAAAAGGCGCTCCAAAGCAGGCAGAGAACGACGGTACTGGTTCTACCACGCCTGCTTCTGTGCCTGCTACTTTTGCGGTATAACCTGAGATAAAATGATAGGCGGCCTGACTTGGTGTTAATTTGGATATTGGCGGTATAACACCAAAAGCATCAGCTGTTAAAAAAAAGATATGCTTTGGGTTCTTTCCTATGGACGGTTGCTGGATATTCTCTATATGATAAATAGGGTAACTTACCCGAGTATTTTGGGTAATAGAGGTATCTTTAAAATCAACATGCCCTTCCTCATCTAAAATAACATTCTCAAGAATGGCTCCTTTCTTAATAGCATCATAGATTTCTGGCTCGTTGTCTCGCGATAGGTTTATAACTTTGGCATAACAACCACCTTCAAAATTAAACACGGTATTCTCGTTGGTCCAACCATGTTCGTCGTCGCCTATTAAACTTCTGTTAGGATCGGTAGACAAGGTCGTTTTTCCTGTTCCAGATAATCCGAAAAAAACAGCTGTATCTCCTTCAGCACCAACATTAGCACTACAATGCATGGGTAAAGTATTTTTAAATACAGGTAGTATAAAGTTAAGTGCCGAAAAAATACCCTTCTTAATCTCTCCAGTATAGCCAGTCCCACCAATTAAAGCTATTTTTTTAGAAAAATTTAAAATAGCAAAATTATGTTGACGCGTACCATCTTCATCTGGATTAGCCATAAAACCAGGAGCATTAATAACAGTCCATTCTGGAATAAAATGTTCTAATTCGGCTTCTGTTGGCCGCAAAAACATATTATAGGCAAACAAGTTACTCCACGGGTACTCGTTAATAACGCGAATATTCAATTTGTAATCAGGATCTGCACAAGCATAACTATCCCTTACATAGACTTCTTTATCCGATAAATATGCCACTACCTTATTGTATAAAGCATCAAACTTGTCGGCATCAAAAGGAATATTAATATCACCCCACCAAACCCGATCTTTGGTGATATCATCTTTAACAATAAATCGGTCTTTGGGAGAGCGTCCCGTAAACTCACCAGTATTAACAGCCAATGCTCCCGAAGAAGCCTCAACACCCTGACCCTTATCAATAGTTATGTCATGCAGTTGCTCAGGTGATAATTGATAATTTATTTTATCACTTTTAATACCATAAACATCTAACGAAATCGTTTTCGTAAATTGATTGTAACTTACCATAAGTTTGCTATAAAATTAATTATGTCGCAAAATTATAATATTATTTTAAAGAATATCTCATTTTAAGCCTTTTTTAAAGCTTGTTTTTTACAAAATCCACAAGCATAATACTCCAGCCCAATATTAAAAGTAAACCTCCTACAGGAGTCACCAAAGCGATCTTCCTAAAATCAAACCCTGTTAGCGCATTAGTGGCCAATCCATAAATGGAGCCTGAAAAAAACAGCACCCCTACAACAACCAAATAGTAAATGTATTTTTTTGACTTGTTACTAATAAAAGACGTGCTTCCAGCAAACAATAGTAGCAACGCATGATACATTTGATACCTTACCCCAGTCTCAAATGTTTGTTGTGCTTCTACTGTTATCAATGCTTTAAGCCCGTGAGCTCCAAAGGCTCCAAAAACAACACTTGTTAAACCTAAAAGTGCTGCAGTAATTAATAGTGTTTTATTACTCATGATCAAATATTTAAAAATGCTTAAAGACTATTTAAATTTCAACTTTCGGTTTTGTTATGTCTTTTTCACCCTTTTTCGTTATGAAAATCCTCATTTAGCACCACTAAACTAGGGCTTTAAAGCCTTTATTGGTAAAAAAATGCCCTATAACTAATTTCAAAAACGAATTTTAAACAGTCTCTAGTATTTATTACATTCGTAAAACAAACTTACTTAACTAATCTCATTATGCGAAAGATTTTAGTCATTGGTTCAGGTAAATCTACCTCATATCTTTTAAGCTATTTATTGGATAAATCTGTTTCGGAAAACCTTTTTATTACAATTGGCGATCTCAATACCGATCACGCCAAAAGACTTATTGGAAATCATGACCGCGCGACTACTATTTCATTAGATGTTTTTGATGAAACCTTACGAACAGAAGCTATTAAAAAAACCGACATTGTTATTTCAATGCTTCCTGCACGTTTTCATATCGAAGTCGCAAAAGACTGTGTGCGGCATGGCAAACACTTAGTCACCGCTTCCTATGTAAGTCCAGAAATGCAAACACTGGATAAAGCTGCTAAAAGCAAAGGTATTATACTTATGAACGAAATAGGTGTCGACCCAGGCATTGACCATATGAGCGCTATGCAAGTACTGGATAAAATACGCGACAATGGTGGCAACCCTATTTTATTTGAATCGTTTACCGGCGGTCTCATTGCTCCCGAAAGTGACACTAACTTATGGAACTATAAATTTACTTGGAACCCCCGAAACGTCGTTATTGCCGGACAGGGAAGTGCTGCCAAATTTTTACAGGAGGGCACCTACAAGTATATACCATACAACAGATTATTTAGGCGCACCGAATTTTTAGATATTGATGGCTATGGCCGTTTTGAGGTATATGCCAATCGCGACTCCCTTAAATACCAAAGCGTTTATGGTCTTGATTCCGTAAGGACCTTATATCGCGGAACTATAAGACGCGTAGGCTTTTGCCGTGCCTGGAACATCTTCGTTACTTTAGGTATGACCGATGACAGCTACACTATTGATGACAGTGAAAACATGAGCTATCGTGACTTTGTTAATGCATTTTTACCTTATAGTCCGTCGGACTCGGTAGAGCTTAAACTGAGGCATCAACTTAAAATAGACCAAGATGATATCGTGTGGGACAAACTGGTAGAACTAGACATCTTTAACCCTAACAAGCGGGTTGCTCTAAAGCAAGCTACTCCAGCCCAAATTCTACAGAAGATTTTAATGGACAGTTGGACTTTGGACGACGACGACAAAGACATGATCGTCATGTACCATAAGTTTGGTTACGAACTAAACGGCAAAAAGCACCAAATTGACGCTAGTATGGTCGTTTTAGGCAAAGATCAAACCTATACAGCCATGGCAAAAACGGTTGGCCTACCAGTTGCTATTGCAACACTCGCTATTTTAAATGGAAAAATTACTTCTCCAGGGGTGCAAATTCCAATTAACAAAGAAATATACCAACCTATCTTGGAAGAGCTAAAAACCTTTGGCATTAGTTTTCAAGAAAAAGAAGTCCCTTATTTAGGCTACAACCCTTTAAACAATTAACACATAACCACAATAATGATTACAAATTAAAAGCAAATAGTTACTTTTAAGCTTTTAAATGAAGCTCTATAAAGATGAAAACCAAAAATAAAGTTATTACTATTGATGGTATAGACAAAAAAATACTGCGTGCGTTAATGGCTGATGCCAGAACACCCATACTTGAAATTGCCCGCAATGTTGGTATTTCGGGAGCAGCTATTCACCAACGCTTACGAAAACTGGAAAAAGCCAAACTCATTACAGGATCAAAGTTTATTATCGATCCAAAAGTACTAGGTTACACAACCATGGCTTTTATGGGGCTTTATTTAGACAACAGTGTAAATAATGAGACTATTTTTAGGGAGTTAAAAAAGATTCCCGAAGTTGTAGAATGTCATTACACAACGGGGCAGTGGAACATCTTTATAAAAGTACTCTGTTACAACAACGAACATGTCATGCACTTACTTAACAACAAGATACAAACCATCGTTGGTGTGCTAAGAACTGAAACGCTTATTTCTCTGGATAAGCAAATAGACCGGCAGATAAAAATATAGTTCTGTATATTGAAATGAAACAAAAAATCCCGAACACACGTGTTCAGGATTTTAATATTTGTCTGGTGTAAACTTATCTTAGCCTACTACATCTTCATTAACCAAGAACGCACATCAACCTCTTGTTTAATGATACTTCTAAGGTCATCTATTTTAACACGTTTCTGCTCCATGGTATCTCTGTAGCGAATGGTTACAGTATTATCCTCCAACGTATCGTGATCTACAGTAATACAAAATGGCGTTCCGTTAGCATCCTGACGTCTATAACGGCGTCCCACGGCATCCTTTTCATCATAGCTTATATTAAAGTCCCACTTTAAATCATCTACAATTTGACGTGCTATCTCCGGCAAGCCATCTTTTTTAACCAATGGCAATACAGCTGCTTTTATAGGAGCCAAAACACTTGGTAATTTTAAAACCGTTCGAGTTGTTCCGTTTTCCAGTTCCTCCTCCTGCAATGAATTAGAAAATACCGCTAAGAACATGCGATCCAAACCTATAGATGTTTCTAAAACATACGGCACATAACTTTTATTCTCTTCTGGATCGAAATATTGCAATTTCTTGCCTGAATATGTCTCGTGCTGACTTAAATCAAAATCGGTTCTGGAATGGATCCCTTCCAATTCTTTAAAACCAAATGGGAATTTGAATTCTATATCCGCTGCAGCATCAGCATAATGTGCTAATTTTTCGTGGTCATGGAATCGGTAATTGTCTTCTCCCATTCCCAAAGACAAATGCCATTTCAATCGGGCATCTTTCCAATGCTCATACCATTCCTGTTGCGTACCTGGTTTAATAAAGAACTGCATTTCCATTTGTTCAAACTCACGCATTCTAAAGATAAACTGCCTTGCAACGATTTCGTTTCTAAATGCTTTTCCTGTTTGTGCAATCCCAAACGGAATCTTCATACGCCCGGTTTTTTGAACATTTAAAAAGTTCACAAAAATACCCTGTGCCGTTTCAGGTCGCAAATACAGATCCATCGCATTTTCGGCAGAAGCTCCCAGTTTCGTCCCGAACATCAGGTTAAACTGCTTCACATCCGTCCAGTTTTTACTTCCTGTTAAAGGATCGGCAATTTCCAATTCTTCAATAAGCGCTTTTACATCGGCCAAATCTTCGTTTTCCAAAGATTTTGCCATACGCGAAAGTGTAGTGTTAATCTTTTCCTGATAACCAAGAACACGTCCGTTAGTAGACAAAAACTCCTCTTTATTAAAGGCCTCTCCAAAACGTTTAGCGGCCTTGGCTACTTCTTTATCTATTTTAGCTTCAATCTTAGCACAGTAATCCTCAATTAAAACATCTGCCCTATAACGCTTCTTCGAATCCTTGTTATCTATTAAAGGATCGTTAAAGGCATCAACGTGTCCAGATGCTTTCCATGTGGTAGGATGCATAAAAATAGCGGCATCGATACCCACTATATTCTCATGCATTTGCACCATGGCTTTCCACCAATAGTCGCGTATGTTTTTCTTTAGCTCTGCTCCGTTCTGCCCATAGTCATAAACAGCGCTTAATCCATCGTAGATTTCACTACTCTGAAATACGTAACCATACTCCTTAGCGTGAGCGATTACCTTCTTAAATTGATCGTCTTGATTTGCCATGCTGCAAAAATAAAAAACCGCTTCAAACAATTCGAGATGTTTGTTAAAAATTAAGTGCGAATTTGATTATTTTTTTACTTATGTTTACAAGACAGCTTATTTATAATCCATGTTTAAGTCCTTAGTCAATTTATTTTTCCCAAAAGTATGCTATGCATGCCTTAACTTATTACAGGACAACGAGGAAACCGTATGTGTGGATTGTAGACACAATTTACCTGTTACCAATTATCATTTTAATAATGACAACAGTGTTCTAAAAGTATTCTATGGCCGCGTAAAAGTGGAAAACGCCACAGCTTTGCTCCGATTTGAGAAAAAAGGAATCGTTCAACAGCTTATTCACGGATTAAAATACAGGGGCTACGAGTCGGTTGGTGTCTTTTTAGGGCAATGGTTGGGGAATGAGTTAAAAACCATTCAGGCATACAGCACTGTTGAAATGGTTATCCCAGTACCGCTTCACAAAAATAAATTAAAAAAAAGAGGCTACAATCAGGTTGCTAAATTCGGGCAACATATTGCAGCAGTCCTTAATTGCAATTACAATGACGAAGTACTGGTAAAAATAACCAACATGAAATCGCAAGTCAACAAAAAACGGTTTGCCCGCTGGCAAAATAACGAAACACTTTTTGCCCTCCAAACCCCTGAAACTATTGAAAACAAACACATACTCTTGATTGATGACATTATAACCACTGGCGCCACACTGGAAGCGTGTATCAATGTTTTAAATCAGGCCCAAAATGTAAAAATAAGTGTTGCGACCATGGCAATAGCCTAATGAGTTAACCGTTATATCTCTAAAATTATGTAGGTTTGTGAAAAATTACGGATCAGCACTTCAAAACAAAGAAACAAGTACATGAGTAAAGCACTTTCCAATGGTATTTTATTAGTTTTTATAAGTTTGGTATTTATCAATTGTGCTAACCGTGGCACTCCGGATGGCGGCCCAAAAGATGAAACGCCTCCTGTTATTATTAAATCGGAACCAGAAAATTTTTCTACCCACTTTAATGCAAAAGAAATTAAGATTTATTTTGATGAATTTATTAAAATAAAAGATTTACAAAAACAGCTTATCATATCACCTCCCATGAAAACGCAGCCAGAAATAACGCCACTTGGGAGTGCTAGTAAATTTATTACCATAAAAATTTTCGATACGCTGCAGCCCAATACGACTTATGCGTTTAATTTTGGGAACAGTATTACGGACAATAACGAAGGGAATCCGTTTTCGTTTTACCGCTATGTATTTTCTACTGGAGATTATATCGATTCACTAACTGTTAAAGGACAAATTGTAGATGCTTTAAAACGACAGCCCGAAACGTTCGTTTCGGTAGGCTTATACGAAGTGGATTCTACTTTTAACGACTCCATTATTTACAAACAACCTCCCAAGTATATTACGAATACTTTAGACAGTGTCACAACCTTTTCCATAGAAAATATTAAAGCTGGCAAATACATGCTTATGGCTTTAAAGGATGGTAATGGCGATAATAAATTCCAACAAAAAACCGATCAGATTGCTTTTCACAATACGTTTATCAATGTACCCACCGATTCGCTTTATACCTTAAAGCTTTTCAATGAAGCCATTGACTTTAAAGCTGTAAGGCCGCGTTTAATTTCTGGTGAAAAAATTGCCTTTGGTTATGAAGGGGATCATAAAGACATGAAAATCACCATTAACTCTGAAGTACCCAGTGATTTTGACTATAGGATCACCAAAGACCCCAAAGCCGATACGCTATACTATTGGTACAAGCCACGATTGGAAGTAGATTCTTTACTGTTTACGGTATCACACCCCGTACTTAAAAAAGACTTTACGGCCCGTATTAGTGAACAACCAAGAGACTCGCTGACCATACAATCTTATCCTTCAGGAAATATTGGTAGCGAAGAGCCTTTTAAAATTGCGGGAAGCACGCCTTTTGTTGCTTTCGACCCTTCTAAAGTTACCATAATGGACAAGGATTCCACACTTGTTTCCTTTACTACCGAATTTGATTCTATTACAAACACCTATGCTTTTAATTTTAAAAAAGCTATGGATAACAGTTATAAAATACAAGTCCTCCCTGAAGCATTCACAGGCTTTTTTGATGACAAAAACGACACGTTAAACTATTCGGTACGCACTAAAAAAGAATCGGATTACAGTAAATTACGTATCACTTTAAAAAACGCTGTATATCCGGTTATCGTACAGCTAACCACAGAGAAGGGCGACGTAAAATATGAACAATATGCCACCGAAAACAGGGCGTTTGATTTTCTAACAGTAGACCCTGGAAAATATTACGTAAGGGTTATTTTTGATAATAATGGGAACCAAAAATACGATACGGGTAACTATCTAAAAAAGCAACTTCCCGAACGTGTTAGCCATTTTGAACTAGATGATGATATGCGTTCTGACTGGAATTATCAACAAACGCTTGAACTTATTCCAAAGTAAAGGTATCTCTGTCGTTTAGAAACTTAAACTTGTTTCTATAGGCTGTAACATGTCTTTTTTCCAAAGTAACTATTGCTGTCTGTTCTTTACCCGGACGTGTTTTTGCTATACATGCTCCTAACACGTCGTAAACGGCCGAATGCCCCAGATATTCAATATTTACACCATCAACCCCTACTCTATTTACCCCGATGCAATAGCTCATGTTTTCAATGGCTCGTGCTTTTAACAAGGCGTCCCATGCTGCTATTCTCGGCTTAGGCCAATTAGCAACATAGATTAAAACCTCGTAATCCTCGGTATTTCTTGCCCAAACGGGAAAGCGCAAATCGTAACATATCAACGGACAGAGCTTCCAATCCTTGTAATCTACAATCACTTTTTCTGTGCCTGCCGTATAGGTTTTCTCTTCACCCACTAAAGTAAAGGTATGGCGTTTATTGTAGGTTGTGATGGCTCCCGAAGGCTCCACAAAAAGCAGACGGTTATAATACTTTCCGTTATCTTCAATCACCAAACTCCCCATTAAAGCCGCTTTGGTTTTTAGGGCTGTTTCCTTCATCCAATTAACGGTTTCACCATGCATGGTCTCGGCAACAGCTTTGGCATTCATAGTAAAACCTGTCGAAAACATTTCAGGAAGTACGATCACATCAACCACTTCATCGATAGCCTTTATTTTTTCTGCAAAACGACTGCGATTTTCTTTGGGATCTTCCCATACCAAATCCGATTGTACTAAAGCTATTTTTAATTGGTCTTGCATAGTTAAATGGTGTTAATGATATCTGCTGCACGCTTTAAAGTATCATCGGTTTTTGCAAAACAAAACCGTAATACATTATTATTTATTTCCTTGTTATAAAATACCGATAGTGGTATGGAGGCCAACTGTTTTTCTTTTACTAATCGCTTGGCGAGATCGACATCTCCCTCATCGGTGATAGCCGAATAGTCCAACAGCTGAAAATACGTTCCCTTGGAAGGGGTAAAACGAAATCGCGAGGTCTTTATAAGATCCAAAAACAAATCTCGTTTTTTTTGATAAAAACCAGGCAACTCCAAATAATGATCTGGCTCATTCAGATAATCGGCTAGGGCCTTTTGGGTAGGGTGGTTAATGCAAAACACATTAAACTGATGTACTTTTCTAAACTCGTCCATTAAAGCTTTAGGGGCACAGCAATACCCTACTTTCCATCCGGTATTATGAAAGGTCTTCCCAAAGGAAGCAGCCACAAAACTTCGTGCTTTCAAATCGGGAAACAAACAGACACTTTTATGAGTCTCACCATCAAAAACGATATGCTCGTACACCTCATCACTAAGCACAATAATATTTGTGTCTTTGGTCAAGGCCTGCAACTGCAACAGATCCTTTTCTGAAAAGATAGTTCCTATAGGATTTTGTGGTGTGTTTATAATAATCATTTTAGTGTGATCATTGATCGCTTCCTTAACAGTGTTCCAGTTAACCTGATAATCCGGACCATCAAGCGTTACTGATATGGTCTTACCGCCATTCAATGCTATAGCCGGCTCATAACAGTCGTAAGCAGGCCGAAAAATGATCACTTCATCACCCGATTTTACAAAAGCAGAAATAGCACAAAAAATAGCTTGCGTTGCGCCAGCAGTAATGGTTATGTCAGTTTCGGGATGGTAACTACTTTGATACAATACATCATACTTTTTCGCAATGGCTTCACGCAATTCCATATTCCCGGCCATAGGGGCATATTGGTTGTACCCGGAATGCATGGCCTTTGTAACTAGATCGATCAACCTGCTGTCCGGATCAAAATCGGGAAAGCCCTGTGATAAATTTATGGCATCGTATTTTTTTGCCAGATGATTCATGACGGTAAAAATGGTCGTGCCTATACGAGGTAGTTTTGATGGATGCTGCATAGCCGTAAAGATATTAATCCAGATTGAAATATACTCCTGCCTTTTCGACAATACTGTCCGCAATGGACAAACAGGCTGTGGCAGCTGGCGAAGGTGCGTTTAGCACATGAATGCTTTTGCCATTGTAAGCAATCTTAAAATCATCTTCCATACGGCCATCTTTTTTGAGTAACATGGCACGTACACCCGCTCTTCCGGGCTCAATATCGTCCATAGTCAAAGTTGGAATAAGGCGTTGTAATGTTTTTAAAAACAGCTTTTTTGAAAAGGCCCTGCGGTATTCATTCATGGCAAATCGGGTGTTATTGAGCAGTAAATTCCACGTCCCTGAGTAACTAAGCGCATCCAAAGTATCCTTTATATTAAAATCGGTCTTACCATAGCCTTCCCTTTTAAACGTCATAACAGCATTGGGACCACATTCCACATCGCCATTGACCATGCGGGTAAAATGCACTCCTAAAAATGGAAATACGGGATTGGGTATGGGGTAAATCAAATTCCTGACCTTATCTTTGGCCTGTTCGGTTAAATTATAATAATCGCCACGAAAACCAACGACCTTTTCACTGAGATCGACCTGGTCCTTTTTGGCCAAACGGTCGGCTTGCAAACCACCACAAAATATTAGGTGTTTTGTTTGGTACTTATTTTTAGTGGTAACGACTAAACTTGTATTACTGTCATGAGAACAGGAAATTACCGCCTCCTCAAGAACCAACTTACTTTCAGATTGTTGGCCTAAAACCAATTCTACCAGTTTTTCGGTAGTCCCTTTAAAATCGATAATACCGGTACAAGGCACCCAAATACCGCCAATGCTCTTTACATGGGGCTCAATATCTTTTAGCTGATCGGCGTCGATTTTTTCAATGCCTTCTGTATGATTAGCCAGTCCATTTTTAAAGATCTTATCCATAAAAGGCAACTCAGATTCATTGACGGCAACAACCGCTTTCCCACACACCTCATGCCTTACACCATAAGTTTTGGCAAACTGCACCAACTGCTTACGCCCATCGACACAATTTTTAGCTTTAGCCGAACCGGGCTTATAATAGAGTCCTGAATGGATAACCCCGGAATTGTTTCCGGTTTGATGTGCTGCCAGATACGCTTCCTTTTCAATAAGCAAAAGCTTCAAATTGGGGTACTTAAGCTGTAATTTATAAGCTGTCGCCGCCCCAACAATACCGCCGCCAACTATAGTAATATCGTATGTTTTTTGAGTTTCCAAAGCTGAACACATTTACAGCTTGAAAGTAGTGATAATTTTAATATGATCAAGAGACCGTTTAAGTTTCACCTTCCCTATTCCTTTGTTTATTTCAAGAGATTTCCAATCTTTTATAGTACTTCACCTCCCACCCGCTATTTATTTTCTCTGAAGAAAAAACTAAAACCAGTAATGTTATCAATAAGAGTTTCATAACTAATCGTAATTTGGAGTTTAGGTTGAACTTCTCCAAACGACTTGTTCTTACTTAGGATTCTTAAAAAGCTACTCTTGAACAGCTAATTATGTTACTATTGTTTAACAGGTCTACTAAATTGTACTTCTCTTAAAACAATCTTATCATCAACGATTTCATCTATATCTATAATAAATATTAAAACATCTTGTTTCCAACTATCTTCGTCTTCAAAAGTTTTACAAACCTTTAGGTAATCTGTACTTTTAAAAAAATCAATATCCAAAACACTTATTGTTTTTAAAAAACTAGTGTCTTTTTTTATGATAAGAGGAGGTTTGTAGTTAGAATTACTCATGTACTGGTTTTTACTCCAATTAAAATGCGAAAACCTGTATTCAAATTCATAAAGACGCCCTTCCCTTTTTTCGTCAATTTCATAAACAAAAGAATCGTCTACAGGCAAAACGCCTTTTACAACTAATCTTTCCTTATTAATAACCTGTTTTTTCATGCCATCTTTTTTCTGGTCAAAAAGAATGTAAAGTGTATCTCTCCTATGCTGTTGTGACAAACAGCTATAAAAAGACAAAAGCAGTATGGCAAATAACATAAATTTTTTCATGTGTTTCATCTGTTTAAATCTTATTATTTTTATCCGTTAGGTGTAATTGTAATTCGCTATTAAACTCACTGTTGGCATCAAGAATTGTTATGGCTGATTTCATGTCTAATTGCAGTTAGGGCTTTTATTAGAATTTGCCCTGTCCGCCTCATAGCTTATACTTTAATTAGTCTAATTATCTAGATTACAAAAGTTCAAAATCTTTATTCTGTTTCTTGTATAAAAACTACTTCAACCATATACAATTTGTTATCTGAAGCTTGCTTTTCTATAACATAATACTTTCTGTTTCCTTTTCTCAAAAAGATAGAATCTCTTTGAATACCATTATAGTTTTTAAGCCATTTTATAGTTTTTACGTTGAAGCCAAGGGTATCTTTTGATGCAATTTGTAATCTTTTAGGATTATCTCCTTTTTCCTTGGGTGTAAAAATTATATTGTCATTTTCAAGCAAATAAATGTATTTCAGACTACCTATACCCTTACTGGTTATTTTGTCATAACCGCTATATTTTTTTGACATCAAGCTATCTTGAGCATTAAAATAAAAATAAAGAGGTTGTTCAATTTGTGATCTTCTAACCATAAAGCTTAAGCTTAACATCACAAATAAAATACTAATTATTAAACAAATTGACTTTTTCATGTTTAGTTACAATTAGGAGTTTTTGTTGAATTAGATTTGGCTGCTTCATAACATATACTATAATTAGCCAAATTGTCTGGGTTACTTAAATACGTCGTTTGTGACTGTGTACCATTTAAGCCTATCCAAGCTAAATTGGTATAAAATGCCTCTAAGGTAAGATCTGGATAACTGTTTACCAAATCGTCAATAAAGATTTGATCGTTTAACCTGGGGTGCACTTCCTGTAAACCTTGGGCAATAAGTCCTATATAATGGTCTGCCATAAACTCGTGCTGCCAATTATTCAGCACCCTATACTCTTCATAAATAGCTGGAAAATCATCAACATCAGGAATGTTAGATAAATTCCCATTTACATGATTGTAAATCGCTAAATACATATTAGCATGTATGGCTTCATGAATAATAGTTTGTGCAATAAATAAAGTTGGTGTTTGAACGTCATTGATATAATCTTGGTCTATTTTGATAGTAACCGCCCCCTCACTCTTTAAATTGTTTGACATGCAACCTTCTGGATCACCACTATTTCCACAAGTTAAATTAGGAACAACCTCAAAATACAGATCATATGCCGCATCCTCACCAAAAAAGTCATTTAAAAGCCGTTAAGTTTCACCTACTCTATTCCTTTGTTTATTTCAAGAGATTTCTAATGTTTTACTAAACTTCACCTCCCACTTGTTATTTGTTTTCTCTAAAATATATAGATTAACGCTACCACTAATTTTTCCGAAATAATCACCAACAACTATCGCTGCTCTGGTAAGATTATCATTAAATGATACTTTGGAAAAACTGATGATTCCAGAAATATCAGTATCTGACTTTTCTTGTCTACTAATAGTCTGCTTATTCCAAAAAATTAAATCCTCATCAGCACTTTTAATAAGCTTAGCTTTGTCAATTTTCTGCCCTGCTTTATATTTGGACAAACCCTTTACTAATTTCATATAAGAACTGTCTAAAGCTTTTTCTTCGAATAATTCCTTTGATTTTGTAGGATGAAATCGATTGGAAATACCATTTATATAATCAAAGTTGAAATAAACAAAATGGTCATATATTGCATAGGTGAATTTAAGAGGCTTAAGCTGAGCATAGTTTATGTTGTTTTCTTCCTTAACCTCACTATCAGGTGGCGGTGGCGGAGGGGGCATTAACATTTTTGGTATACGCTTGTAAACTACAGCAATTACATTTAATGCTTCATTTTCCATTGTTTGGCTTGAAGAGCAACTTATAACTAAAACATAAAGTAATGACATTATAATTAATCGCATGATAAACTAGTATTAGAATTAACAATATTTCTATATTCACTATATTTTTTATCCTCTTCTAATCCTAGCAAGTTTGACACATCCCAATCTCTTAATCCATCCCAAGCAAATGATTTATAATAATCGATGGGGTATTTAAACCCATCCAATTTCTGTAATGCAGATGCAATTGGGTTTATATAATGCATAGACATGTATGGGTGATCAAAATGTTTTTCAGGAACTTCTAATTCCTTGTAATATTTATACAATTGAAACATTCTTGCTCTGTTATTAGGATCCTCTCCTGACTTATATCTTTGAACATACCTTGCTAATTCAGCATGAATTGCTTCATGTAAAATTAAAGCCGCATCTTCTAAAATACTTTCAGATAAAGTATCAACAGTAATTGTAACTTCTCCAGTTGTACTTATTTTTTCAGTATTTGTACAAGCTGAAGCGGCTCCAGAGCAATCTCCATTTTGCAATATTAAATGATATTTAGCATCCCCATCAAATTTTTCAACAGTTTCTTTAAACAAGTTACTACCACTTTTAACCAACAAATCATACACACATTTTGCCTTTCCTGTTAAATTATTGTACAATCTTTTAATATTATCATCTGTATTACTACTATAATACCCTCCTCCTCCATTCGCATAATAATTATAACGACTATAAGCACTTTGGCTGTAATCACCACCATCGGGATTGCTCACATATACATACTCTGTAGTACTACCGTTGTACTGTGTATAGGTATATTCGCTATCGCCATTAGAATATATTTTGTACCAATCGGTATAGTAATAGGTTACTACGGGTACATAGCCCCCACCACCACCTCTACAGGGATCCAAGGGGTTACTGTCGCAATCGGGATCCAGGGAATTACACTTGCTGGTAAGCTTAAGATCCCTAACCACCTTTTGGGCACACTTGGCAGTGGAAAAATGCAATTTGTTTTTAGGAATGAGCTCATTCTCAATACTCTCAACCATTTGCCCGTCTTCCCAATATGCAATTAGCGGAAGTTCTCCTTCCAGGTTATAGAAATACAGCATCCCACCAAAGTTCCCTAAATTAAAAAAACTGTAATCCTGAACAGGACTTTCTTTGTGGGGCTTTATCTTTAATAACGAAACTTCAATTTCATTATTGTTATTAACAAAGGCTATGACATTAAATATATCATCTTGCAGAATGGAAGACTCCACCTGCCATTTTTCGACAGTTTGTGCTTCGAAAACATAGTAGGTAGTACTATCTTTTGTTTGCATACTTAGGGATTGCAATCTACAGTTAAATTTCCTTTAAAAATATTACTGTCCTGCTTAAGTAGTTGTGCTTCGAACAAGGTTTTTACCTGCCTCACTATTCTTCTTGAACCCATTGTTTCACTTTCTACAAGAGCATCTTTGTGGGGTTCAGGGTATTCACAGCTTAAGACTGCACATAGCATTGTAAAAAGGATAAAAAACCTTCTAAAAACAACAATATTGATTTTCATAGTAAATTGTATTATAATTCGTGCAATTTACAAAAAAAATGCTATTTAGTAAGTTTTTTCTTCATTTAAAGTATTTTAATAATACACCTTGTTAATAATTATAATTGTTATCTAAATCCTTAATATTGTACACAATTGCTACGAAGATCTAAATGAGAATCAAATTTCAGGTAGACTCTTGTTAATAAAGAATTTATTGAAACTGACTATCCCCGAGACAGAGCGATAAATTCTTTTCGATTAAACCATTTACGCACTAAAAATACTCAAATTTAATACCAATAATTTTAATGTAACGTCAAGATATAAGCCTTAAAAACAGCACCATTCTCAAATTGAACTCATTATTGTCAATCTAAATTGTCATATTTTTAAAGCACTTGTAACTAATACAATAGAAACAAGAAACAATTATGGGTAAAACATTGGAGGATGTCTTTTTAAAAGCGTTTGAAGAAAACCAACAAAAATTAGTAAGAATATGTTCTGTCTATTCCAAAAATTCTGAGGACACAAAAGACCTACTCCAGGAAGTCTTGATTAACATTTGGAAGTCTATGCCATCATTTAAGGCAGAGTCCTCTATAGACACCTGGATGTATCGCATTACCCTTAATACCTGTTTGCGTTTTCGATCAAATACCATTAAAAAACAAAAGCGATTTATATCAATGGACAGCATTGTCATCGTAAGTGCTCAAACAGAAACTAAACATAATGAACTTGATGAAAAGCTGACAAAACTTCGTTGTTGTATCAATGAGCTGAATAAAGCAGACAGAGCCATTATAACACTTTACCTCGAGAAAGTACCTTATAAAGACATTTCGATTATTACTGGCCTAACAGAAAACCACATAGCCGTAAAGATCAAAAGAATTAAGTTAAAATTATTGAACTGTATAAATGAACAATCATGATAGAAGATGAATTAATTAAAATCTGGCAATCGTCCAGCAATCAGGAGCGCATAAAATTTGAGAAATCGAAACTGATGATAGAACTACAATCCAGTTTAGGACGTTTACATCGCTGGTGGAAGTATTTAGAGCTCATTGAGCTAATTTCTGCTAGCATTGGCATACTAGCCTTTGCGTTTTACGTTTATTTCATTCCTTTCACTACTACTAAAATTGCTTCTGCCTTGTTTGTAATCTTACTGATCAATTTAGTAGTTAAGGTACTTGGTATAAAAAAATTTAAGCCCAAGGATTTGGAAGAAAATTATCTTGAATACCTCAAGAAGACTCGAACATACCTTAATGCCCAAAAGAGATTACTTGAAACCGCCGTGTATTGGCTTGTTTTACCTCTTTACCCCATATTGCTGCTCTTCTTTAATGGTCTATGGCATATCCCCACAACACACCATGTAATAATCATTACTTTTCTAGCGGCTATCGGAATGGGGGTTTACGGTTATTTTTTAAACAAAAAACGAGTGAGAAATGAAATTATTCCCAGGCTAAAAAAACTGGATGAACTTATAAAAACCTTAGAAGCATAACCACCAATTCAATGATCAATAAGAGGTTTTAAACAATCTCCATCTTCTTTAACAGGAAGGATGCATTCATATTTTGACAAACACCTTTTTTTAAGGTATAATCGAAATGTAGTTCGTCGTTTATGATCTCGGCATCAAAATAGTAATTTTTAACATCGTCCAATTCCATTTCGATCTCGCATAGGCTCAGGTCGTGCGTAGCGATAATGCCCGTAGCGTTGGATGCTACGAGTTTCTCAACAAACTTTCGGGAGCCAATGGCCTTATCGGTGCTGTTAGTGCCTTTCAGTATTTCATCTAAAACAATAAAATAAGGTTCTTTTTGAATGGCTTCTACTATATATTTTAAACGTGTAAGTTCCGAAAAGAAATAGGAGCTGTCATCGGTTAAGGAATCGGACGTTCGCATGCTCGTAATCAATTTTACGGGGGAGTACACACTATTCTTGGCACAAACAGGCAATCCCATATTGGCCATAACAATATGCAGGGAAACGGTTCGCAAAAAGGTACTCTTTCCTGCCATATTGGCTCCGGTCACAATAAAAAATTGCTCATTTTCCATTATTAAATTGCTATCTACCCGTTTGTCTTTGTTTAATAACGGATGCCCCAAAGCGTCTGCTTTTATAACAGCCTGGCCTTCTTCAATTTTTGGGTATACAAGCTCCGGGTGATTATATACATAATTCCCAAGCGTGTTGAATGCATCGAAAAAGGAAACGACCTCAAACCATTCGGTAACGGTATCGGCATACTGATGAATCCACTGTTCGATATGGTAGGCATTTTTAATATCCGCCAGAAAGAAACCGTTTCCAAAAATAGCACCGATAAGATTGTTTCTATTATCCAAGGCATCCAGAGATTTTGAAAACGCTTTAAAAATAACGGACGCTTTCTTACCTTCCAACTGGATCTGCTGCTGCTTTTCCTTTAATAGTTCTGAAGTAAAGGACTCCTTTTCAATTAAATCCAGCAACAAGGCATACTGCCTAAAGGTGTCCCGAACCTTATCGGTATTTAATGCCAGTACATTGATTTTCTTTAAATAACGTCCCGTAATTCCCAAACCAATAAACAACAAATACCCCACAATGGATGGATTGGGCAGTATACCAAAAGCAGCTAACACAAAAACCACAACCGATAGTATCCCAAAGCTCAGCGGTAGCCATCGCATTATTTTCGGCAAAAAGACCTTGTGATTATGCAACCAAACGATAATTTGTTTTGTCGGCGTTTCAATATCTACCAGACTAGACGTCGCGGTATAGAACTGCCGCCATTCCGGTTTTCCACTTAGTTCTTGTATTGCTTCCTGCCTTGCCTCAATCCCATCTACGGCATTGGCTTTTAACGCATCGGCTAACTTTTGTGTGCCTTCGTTAATAGTGGTTCTATTAATAAACTGAAAAAACGATCCCCGACCAAACAGATCGATATCCAAACTATAAAAGTGATTTGGATCTTGAAACTGCAACCCCTTATCCCTGTCGTACCATTCTCCAGAAGCTATTTTTATTTCTTCTTCATTAATCGCCACCAGTGCCTTGTTAAAATTTCTTTCTGCCTTGGTATCGGTATATTTTGAAAGCAGGTAAGCAAATGTAACAACCCCTGCCGCGGCTATCGGAACCACTAGCTGCCAATGTCCAAAAAACAGGTAAATACCAAAGCCTGTTCCTACAAATACCAAAAGCCTGAGTGTGCTTAGCAGTGTCATCCTTTTGTATAAACGCTGCGCTTCTGCCTGGTATTTTTTTAAGTGGTTCTGGTAATATGCTAAGGGGGTATTCATAGATAATTCGTTAATATGCTAAAGCGGCCAATTTACTAAAAAGACATGTATATATTAGGGTAAATTTCACCATTATTATGGGAATACTTTACATCCTAATTGTCTAATTATTTTTAAAATGTTACAAATAAATGATTAAACCGCATTTTAAGTGGTTTTTAAAGGTTTCTTGTTGTCTGGTGTTAACAAAACTTGGGCATATAAAAAGGTTACTGATTATGTATGAAGCTTTGTCTTCTAGTTTATCAAACTCTTCAAACGTATTATATCAACATCCTTGGCAATGATAATTCCTTTGTTATTGATTAAAAAATTAGTAGGAACAGCTGTTATACCATATTTTAACGCTGCTGTATTTTCTTTTCCTTTTAAATCACTAACATTTATCCAAGCGAGACCGTCTTCTTTAATTGCCTGAATCCAAGACGCTTTATCTTCATCTACTGAAACACCAATAATGTTCAACCCCTTATCCTTAAAAGCTTCATAAATTTCTATTAATTCAGGGTTCGACCTCCTACATGGAACACACCAAGAAGCCCAAAATTCGATTAAGGTATATTCTTCTCCCAAGTGTTCTGAAAGTTTAACTTTCTCTCCATATTGATTCTGCAATTCGAAATCAATATACTCTTCATTAATTTCTGGAGTTTGATATAAATCAATAAAATTGGATATATTTTGTCCTAGTTGAGAACTCTTTATTGTTTCGGACATTGGTTGAAACAATTCTTGAGTCCCCTCTTTACCATAAAGAAATTTTAAATTATTTAGTGTTTCGGCCGACACAAGAGAATTGGGATTCTCATAAATGAAACTTCGATATACATCGAGTTGTTTTTGCTTATTTTCCTTAAACTGTTGCCTAACAACATTTCTATAAATGGTATCGGAAGGCCTTTGTCTGAGGATATAATCCAAACTATCCCAGACCTTAGCAGTATGGACTAACTTTTCTTCAAGTATTTTTAAATCACGGTCATAGGAACTAATGTTTTTTGAGTCTTGAATATTTTTATTTTGGGTATTTCCAATGAGTGACATTGAGAGAATTAATAAAAACAATAGAAATGACTTACTAAAAGACTTCATATTATAATCTGATTTTAAAACACATTCAAAACTTTCTTTAAATACTTTTCAATAGGTTGCTGCTTTTTTATAAGTACTACTCTACACAATTCTATCAACAGAGACACATCACTGTCCACAACATCTATTCCAAATTGACATTTAAACACTTCCTATTGTAAAATTCCAGTACTTTCCACAGCTCATTATTATTAAACTCCTTGTTTTTAACTTTTTCAATTAACTCCGGACAATCTTGAAAGTAATCTTTCATAGCGTTTTTAAAGTTTTTCGCAAAAGGCAACCCCTTGGTATAAAGATGATCAACTTCATCGCTTTTCCCTTTGCCTACGTAATAGCTATATCTCGGAAAGGTGATTTCCTGGTATTTATTGAAACTTTTAGCAATTTTTATTTTGTCACCATTATCCAATTCTACTTCGCTCACGTAATTATCATTTAACGGATCAGATGAACCTCCAATTTGAATCGGTTCATTAGAAAATGAATTTGACAAAACACTTGTTTCATAAATTCTGACATAAAGACTTAAGTTATCCAATGATACTATTTCTAAAAGTTCTGGATACCTTTTTTTCTTCCCATACTTATCAGTCAACTTATATCTAAACTTTCTGAAATAGTTATTTTCTAAAATATCAATTCCAATAATTTCTTCGAATTTATAGGTTTTTAATTTTAATGTATCATTGTAAAATTTTACCGTAACAATGGATGAAATTCCACTTATCTCACCGGTTCCGTTAATTCTAGTACTATCCTTTAAAATAAGCATGGCCTTTCCTTTTTGGGCATGAGCTAAACTGCTCAAAGCCATCATAAGTATTAAAACAATTTTTTTACCCATTGTATTGTTCATATTAATGTTTTTCGATTAGAAACAGACATGATGAGTCCCGTATATTGTCTAAAGTCTCTCTATTATTTTACAACTAATTTTCCCACAATATAAAGAGGTTAAATCAGCTTTCAAATCATATTACCAACTTTCTTTTCAATAAAGAAAGTAAGAAGTCACAAAGCAACTCTCACTATACGACCCTAAACAAGGAAACAAACATGATTTCTTAATATATGCATCAAAAAATGGATGCCTGCCACAGTTTATCTTGAGCAAAGACGAAAGGCAGGCATGACAAAGAAAACCAAAGACAATAAGAACCACGGCCTACCGAGAAAACCCTTAAAAATCAAGGCAGAAGGAAGGCATAGGGATGAAAATCTTGTTTGACCCCGAAGCAATGAGGAGGAGGTATTTTCATCCGTGGAAGGAGATACCGTAGCATTTTCTCAGGGTTTTATCGTAAGCCTAGACCTTTTTGCTTACTTTTTGCGGCAATGGGAAAAAGTAAGAAATCATAATATAGTCCTGACCAACGATTCCAATCATAGTACTAAACATGGTTTTATTATATACATAGCCAAAAGTGGATACCTGCCTACACAGGCATGACAAAAAAATTAAACAGCGTTGAACAGGCTTCCCATAAAAACACAAAAAAAGCCCTGAACAACTTCAAGGCTTGACTTGTATAAATATTGACTGGGTCAATCCCGAGACATCAGAATACTAAGGACGTACCAAAATAGCAACATGAGTGATGCAAATAAGCCCAAGGCTGCTGGTACATATTCATCATTTGAATATTTATGAATTAGATTAGAGGTTTGGTATAAAATGGAACCCGCTGCCAACGCACACATAGCAACCGAAAACCAAAGCCCTAAGTTAAATCCAAATAAGGTTCCTGCCAAAATTAAACCAATAGCAATAAAGAACCCAACGGTTAAACCGGCTTTTAAAAACGAAAAATCCTTTTTGGTCACAAATACAATAGCCGATAACCCAGTAAATAACCCCAAGGTAACGATAGCGGCTTGGTTTAAAATCTCAGTACCGGATTCCATGTAGAACGCTGCAATGTAAATTAGAGGCACAAAAATAAAGGCCTCAGCCAAAATGTATAATCCGTAGGCCATATATTGCTTATTCCTATCGGCTGTTCTCAAGGTCATACGTTCCGCATAGTTGGTTACCAACATAAAGCCACCCAGCATAAGCAACCAGCGATACCCTTGGGTCATAGACAATGCAAAATCAACGATGGTCTCACTTTGAAGTAACAGGTACTCGAAAAGGATAAACACCAGTACACCACCCGCAACATGCGTATAGGTCTTCTTATAAAAAGCAACTTTATCCGCTTCTGAAAGATCAGCTACCATCAGTTTGTTTTGAATCATATTTTCCATAAATAATATCGTTTTTTGTTAGAGCCTTAAATGTAATAAAAAAAGAAACCGAATTCCTACGCAACTGTAAAAATTCGGTTTTTATTTACATTATCAGTCTTAATTAATCTCTGGAACCAAATACTTGCAGTGCCCAATACAACAAGGATGCAAGTGCTCCAATAGCTGCCACCAAATAGGTTCGCGCTGCCCATTTAAGCGCATCTTCAGAACCGGCATATTCTTCCTGACTAACCATATTTTTATTTTTAAGCCATGCCAAAGCACGATGGCTCGCATCATACTCCACAGGTAATGTAATAAAGCTAAATAAGGTCGCAAAGCCCATAAATACCACACCGGCTGCAGCTACCCACCAACCTAAACCTACTCCGGCTGCACCTCCTAATATAAGGCCTCCAATAATTAACCATTGCGACATACCTGATGTAACACTCACTACTGGCACTAAAGACGATCGCATTTGCAACCAGCTATAAGCTTTGGCATGTTGTACAGCATGACCGCATTCGTGTGCTGCTACGGCAGCTGCTGCGGCATTACGCTGGTGATAAACCGATTCGCTTAAATTAACCGTTTTGTTCTTGGGGTTATAATGATCGGTTAGCTGTCCAGGGGTCGAAATCACTTCAACATCATAAATACCGTGATCGTGAAGCATTTTCTCTGCAATCTCACGACCACTCATACCATTACGTAACTGTATTTTAGAATACGTCTCAAACTTCCGCTTTAATGTACTGCTTACCAACCAACTTACTAAGGCTATAGCTCCTATTAATATATAATATCCTATCATTTTTTTCTTTTTTTATGCTTTATTACGAAATAATCATAGCAATAATAACGCCAATCTTTTAATATGAAAGTTTGTCAGCTTGCCTACCCAAAAAACTCTTCCAATCTAGCCATGAGTGATGGTCTTCTTTGGTAATTGACCTTTAACGATAGGATAAAATGGTCTATGTCCATTCCTTGCTTTTTTAAACTAACTAATATTCTACAAACTTCTATATAGTATTTCTTCCCTTGAAACAAATCAATATACTTGGTTATCCTATCTAACAATAGATTTCTTAACGGTTCTTCATATTTTGGAATCAGGCTTTTAATATATTTTATATCAAGATTCAAATAATTAGCTCCAAAATAATGATCTTGATCCTCTGCAATACTTTTAAACAATAATTCAAAGTTTTCTTCCCTATAATAAATTTCCTCTAAGGTACTTTTATCTTGAACTTGATTTAACAACAAAGCGCATTCTTTCTGCCATTCTTTCTTAGTAAACTGTTCTTTTAAAATACTGTAATAATCTTTAGAATCTTTATAGGAATTAAACCCAATCTCTAAAAATAAAATCTTGACTGTTTTAATCAATAACTCCCTATCATCTGTTAAGTCGGCTAAGTAGTGTAAATTTTGTAGCCAGCCAATAACCACTCCCTTAAACTCTTTATTTACATTAATCCCTTCAAGCATACAATCCTTAGCTCCCTTATAATCTTCTTTTTGCAGGAGATCGTCAAACAACATCTGTCTAAACTCTGGTAAGGTTTTATGCTCTAAAACAAAGTTTTTCCCCGCTTCTTCTCCTTCAAATTTTCTAATAATATTATACAGCTGTACAGTATAATTTTCAATGCCATTGTCATGAATAGCACTGATTAATTCTTCCTTCTGACTTTCGCTATCAGCCAACAAAATCAATACATCAACAAAATATACTTCGTATCCCCAACCGTGATTTTTATTATCCTTGAACAATTTCAAGAAAACACCATACATATATTTTCTTAGCTTAGTGCTAAGCGTTTCCATTTCAGCAATAGTCTTGGAAATACTCAATGCCTCATCCAATCCTTGATAGAAAATACCTGAAGATGTATCAGTGTAATATAAAGGCTTAAGCATTACTTCTATAATTGCTCTGCAAATTTCAAAACATGCTTCTAGCGAATTCTTCTCATAGTGCTTCAAAGCATCCTTAGCCATATCTATAACCACATTGCCTATTTTATTAGAAGCAGAGTAATTTATATAGCCGTTTTTTTGATGCTTTTTAATTAATTGTTGAATTTGGGTCTTATGAAAACCATAGAGTTCTTTTACGCTTTTATTTTTAGGACTTAGTTTATGCTCCAAAGTATCCCTGAGCATTTGGTTACTTTTAATTTCCTTGAGAATTATTTCCTTTAATTCATTTAAGGACAAGTTATCTACAGCTTCTTCGATAGAAAATGTTTTCTTAGTTTCTACACCAGCTACTTTGGACTTAGCTGCAGTTTTTCTAGGCTTTGATTTTTTTAACTCTAAGACCTCCTTTAATTTTTCATAATATAGAATAGCCACATGCTTACAAAACAGGGTTCGGTTATTTGGGCAGTTACAGTTAACATCAGTTACGTAATTCCCTAAAAACATCATTTCGGTCAAATATTCATCACTCCCAAAAACTTTTGCCTTTAGGGAAGTAGCACTGTTATGGATAATCTCAAATTGGTCTTTTTTCCAATAGCTAAGACCATTCTTTAAAGCGGTTGACAAGAATTTGTCTTCTAAATGTTCTATCTGAATATTCATTTACCCTACAACATTTACGATTTTTCCCGGAACAACAATCACCTTTTTAGGGGTACGTCCTTGCAACTGTTCCTGGGTTTTTTCGTGATCCAGTACGGCTTTCTCAACCTCATCTTTACTCATATCCAACGGTAGCTCCAAGGTAAAACGCATTTTACCATTAAAGGAAATCGGGTAATTCTTGCTACTTTCTACCAAATAGCTGGCCTCAAATTTAGGGAATGGTGCCGTAGAAATCGATTCAGTATTTCCTAACTGACTCCATAATTCCTCTGCAATATGCGGTGCATAAGGCGCTATTAAAACCAACAACTGTTCTAAAATAGCCTTGCTTGTACATTTTTGAGCAGTTAACTCGTTTACGGCAATCATAAAAGTAGACACCGAGGTATTAAACGAGAAATTCTCAATATCTTCCTGTACTTTCTTAATGGTTTTATGAAGTGTTTTTAGACTGTCTTTTGATGGCTCTACATCATTAACTTTTAATCCGTTATCATCTATATATAATTTCCATAGCTTTTTAAGGAAACTGTGCACCCCTGTAATACCGGCAGTATTCCAGGGTTTGTATTGCTCTAATGGCCCCAGGAACATTTCATATAAACGTAAACTATCGGCACCGTATTGCTTACAGATATTGTCCGGGTTGACGACATTGTATTTGGATTTGGACATTTTTTCAACATCACGCCCTACTTTATAAACCTCGTTATCTCCTTCAATAATCACTCCATTTTCCCCAATGAAAACAGCATTCTTGTATTCCTTACCAAATTCACTATCAGTTTTTAAACCCTCAACATTCAATTCGTCAGAAGCGTTGATATAATCAACTTTAACTCGAATTGGAACACAACTTCCAAAATTAAAAATTAAAGGTTTCACAATTGTAGTATTGAGCTCAGACTCTAAGAATTTAGTATAGCTTTGTTTAAAATCTTCATATTTCTTTTCATACTCTTTATTGCCTTGAATGCACTTCAATTCTCCTTCAGAAATATAAATAGCATAATTAGACTTCAAATATTCTAGTTTATTAATGTTATCTATATTCTCCTCTTCTAAAATTGCATTAACTCGTAACCTGTAGACAAAAGCGCTCGTACCCAGAATCATCCCCTGGTTTATCAATTTTTTAGCATACTCATCCACAGGCACCAATCCTTTATCGAACAAGAATTTCTGCCAAAAACGAGAGTACAATAAGTGCCCGGTGGCATGTTCGCTACCACCAATATACAGGTCGACATCTTTCCAGTAATTCAAAGCTTCCTTACTGGCAAATTCGTTCTCGTTATTGGCATCCATATAACGGTTAAAATACCAGGAACTACCGGCCCAACCGGGCATGGTATTTAACTCTAATGGATATACACCATTATCGTGAGACCCCTCGACTCCGCTCGGGGTGACAAGGTCATTGGAAACGACTTTGTTATTTTTAGTGTCCCAGGCCCAAACGGTGGCATTTCCTAACGGCGGCTCACCTGTTTCGGTGGGTAAATATTTTTCTACTTCGGGTAACTGTATTGGTAAATGCTCCGCTTCAATCATTTGTGGCATGCCATTTACATAATATACCGGAAATGGTTCTCCCCAGTAACGCTGACGGCTAAATACTGCATCTCGCAAACGGTAGTTGGTTTTCCCTTCTCCACAACCAAGTTTTTCAAGTTCTAAAATGACTTTTTTGGTGGCTTCTTTATAGTTTAAACCATTTAAAAAGTCACTATTGGCTATAATGGTATTATCCTTATCGGCAAATGCTACCTCAGAAATATCAACGCCTTCAAAAATATTAGGAATGGGGATATTAAAATGTTTTGCAAAATCGTAATCACGCTGATCACCACAAGGTACAGACATCACAGCACCTGTTCCATAACCAGCCAATACATAATCACCAATCCAAACTGGAATGGGTTCTTTGGTAAATGGATGCTCGGCATAGGCTCCTGTAAACGCGCCTGTAATGGTTTTTACATCGGCCATCCTATCGCGTTCACTGCGTTTTGCTGTTGCCTCAACATAAGCTTCAACCTCAGCTTGCTGCTCTGGCGTTGTTATTTGGGACACCAATTCATGTTCTGGTGCTAGAGTCATAAAACTAACTCCAAAAATGGTATCGGGACGGGTAGTAAACACCGAAATTTTATGAGATGTCTCGACTGCGCTCGACATGACACTAAAAGTAACCGAAGCTCCTACCGATTTGCCTATCCAGTTACGCTGACTTTCCTTAAGTGCATCGGTCCAATCTATTTTTTCCAAACCTTGCAATAAGCGTTCGGCATAGGCCGAAATACGCATACTCCACTGGGTCATTTTTTTCCTTATAACTGGATGTCCACCTCGTTCGGATACACCATTTACAATTTCATCGTTAGCTAATACCGTTCCTAATGCTGGACACCAGTTTACTTCGGTTTCGGCTAAATAGGTTAAACGATATTGTAATAAGATCTCTTGTTGTTTTTTGGACGAGAAAGACAGCCAATCTTCCGCAGTAAACATATCAACATTTTCATCAGAGGCGGCATTAACATTGGCATTCCCTTCTTTTTCAAAGATGCCGACCAATTCCGTAATATCCTCAGCTTTGTCGCTATCGTTATTATACCACGAATTGAACAATTGAATAAAGATCCATTGGGTCCATTTATAATAACTAGGATCACTGGTACGGACTTCGCGGCTCCAATCGAAAGAAAACCCTATTTGGTCCAGCTGTCTGCGATAGGTTTTTATGTTTTCGGCTGTTGTTATTGCTGGGTGCTGTCCCGTTTGAATGGCATATTGCTCAGCAGGTAATCCAAAGCTGTCGTAACCTTGCGGATGCAATACGTTAAAGCCTTGATGGCGCTTGTATCGCGCATATATATCGGAAGCTATATAACCTAACGGATGACCAACATGTAATCCGGCTCCACTAGGATAAGGAAACATGTCTAACACATAAAACTTAGGCTTATCTGAATTATTTTCAGCCTTAAAGGTTTGATTTTTGGCCCAGTAATCTTGCCACTTCTTTTCGATTTGATTGAAATCGTACTTCATCCTAATTGTAATTCTACTTTTTAAAAGCGCAAATTTACGGTTTATAAACAAAGAACTCATTTAAACTTTTTCAATTTGCTAAAAAATTGCCCTTTTTCACCCATTTTTTGTCCTTTTCTCCTTCCATAGCTCAGCTATGCAACTCAAAAAAACCTTCAAATGTGCAAAAAAACACCTAATTTTCGCTTAAACCCAAAAAGTTTAAACACGTTCTAACTGTAAAACCTTTAAGCCTTAATAAATAAGGTGAATTATTCTATTACAAGCTGTTTTTCAATGATTATAATTTACTTTTGTCGCTCAAAACAAAACACGTTTGAAACAACCTATTTATAAAGCGCATCTTGCTCTTTTGGGAGCCAACTTAATCTATGGTGCTAACTATATTATAGCCAAAGGCATTATGCCCGAAAAAATAAATCCAAACGCTTTTGTTTTTATCCGGTTAATCTGTTGCACCTTATTATTTTGGTTTATTAAGTCATTTTTCATAAAAGAATCTGTGGCCAAAAAAGACTTCCCAAAACTGGCACTTTGTGGTTTGCTGGGAGCTGCTGCCAATCAGCTGTTATTTTTTCATGGTATTAATTTAACATCACCAATCGATGCTTCTATTATCATGACAGCTACCCCAGTTATTGTCCTTACCTTTAGCGCACTTCTTCTTAAAGAGCGCATTACCAAAAACAAAGTATTGGGCATTACTATTGGCGGCATTGGCGCTATTTTTTTAATTGTTTATGGCAGTAGTGCCATAGGTACTAGCTCTTTTCTTGGCAACCTGTTCGTTTTAATGAACGCTTCCTGTTATGGACTGTACCTAGTGGTTGTTAAACCTTTAATGAAAAAATACCATGCCATCACTATTGTAAGTTGGGTGTTTTTATTTGGTTTTACATACATTATTCCCTTCGGATTTAATGATCTGCTAGCTACTAACTTTGCTGCATTTACAACAAACACCTACTTGGTAATTGGGTATGTTGTTATCTTTACCACCTTTTTCGCCTACTTATTTAATATTTATGCCCTTAAGTATGTATCACCTTCGGTAAACAGCAGTTATATTTATTTACAACCCATGATAAGTTTTATTATGGTAAGTATATATGCTTATATATTGAACAATAATGTTTATACACAAGATATTAACCTTTTAAAGGTATTAAGCTGCCTGATGGTTGTTGTTGGTGTTTATCTTGTAAGTAAACCACCAAAAAAGCTAGCTTGATTTAAATAAGTTACACAACATTATTTCAATATTCAGGTTATACTAGAGCGGATCTTTTAATTTTTAAGTTAAAAATCAATTTTTGTAATGCCAAAAGACGTATGCTTTTAAAGTTTCTTTAGATTAACTTTTATATTTTTACGTCATCAATCCAATATCCTATGAGTTCATCATTTGAAAGACATCAAAAGCGCCGCCTTATTTCATCTTACTTTTCAGTGGTACTGAGCATTGCTTTGGTCTTGTTTTTATTGGGGTTATTAGGCATGCTTATCTTGAATGCGAAAAAAGTTTCTGATCACTTCAAAGAACAAGTGGTTGTTACAATTTATTTAAAAGATACTGCTAAGGATATCGAAATAAAGCAACTGCAAAAAAGTCTGGCTATGGCCGACTATGTAAAATCTACCGAGTACGTTTCTAAAGAGCAAGCAGCCGAATTCATGAAAGCCGAAAATGGTGAGGACTTTATGGATTTTGTTGGCTATAACCCATTACAGAATTCTATAGATGTCCACTTAAAAGCGGCATTTGTTACGTCGGAACATCTTGAAAAAATATCCTCTGACGCACTCAACAAAGACTTTGTTGATGAAGTAACCTACGATAATGATTTGGTAAATTTAATGAACGATAACGTTAAAAAGATCAGTTTTTGGGTATTGGTAATAAGTGGTATTTTTACTTTAATTGCCGTATTGCTTATCAATAGCTCCATTAGATTAGCTGTTTATTCTAAACGCTTTACCATTAAGACCATGCAAATGGTTGGTGCCACCAAACAGTTTATCAGGCGCCCATTTGTATGGAAGAGTGTCCGCTTGGGCATAATAGGAGCGCTTTTAGCTCTAATAGGCATGGCTATTGTTTTATATTATTTAAATAAAACATTCCCTGAGCTGGAATTGCTTAACAATGCTACCTTGGTAATTTTACTTTTTGTTTTCGTATTTGCATTGGGCATCGTTATTACCTGGATAAGTACTCATATTGCAACGCAGCGCTTCTTGAACTTAAAAACCGATCAGCTCTATTATTAACATAAACTACCACAGGCAATCTGGCCTGATAATTATAAGAAAGCTATATTAATTTCGAGACTAGCCTCGTAACACTTAAATCTCGATTATCGAGTAAATTTATAATTGCACTAAGCAACCTTTTTGCTCTTTTAGCATCTTTAGGAAAAACGCGAAAATGGTTATGGTAAAAAAATTGCTATTGATTTTGGTATTATTTCATATTGTGTCAGCATGTAACAACAACGACGAAACTGATCCGAGCTGCGCAAACATAGCTTGCACTGAAGAGTTTAGAACACTTACAGTAACAATAAAAGACACTAATGATATACCTGTAGCTTTAGACAGTTTTAAAGTTATAGCAGTAGTATCGGGCAACGATCTTACCCGGGAAACCAGCAGTAGTGAATTGGCTTTGATGCAACAAAACGGCACTTATCCCTTATTTGGAGACGAATACACCAATACTTATCGAAATAAAGAAATAGAAGTTCAGTTCAGGGGTTTTAAAAACAGTCAACAAATAGTTACCGAAAATTATGTAGTAGCTGCCGATTGTTGCCATGTTTTTCTTGTTTCGGGAACGACAAATCTAACTATACAATAATATTTCTATTCTAATCTAGACCTCTAATCCTTGTTCTCCCCTTAAATTTAGAAATCGTTAACGCTCTTTTATAAATAATTCTATTACTTTGCAATCATTATTAATAATTTTGCGTTTTCGGCATTGATTATGGGAGAAAAGAAACAAAAGGAAAACACAAAACCTGTTTTTGTGTTCGGCAAAAAAAATTACAGGTTCATGTTTATAGGTTTAGCCTGTATCGCTTTAGGCTTTATATTAATGGCTGGAGGCGGTAGTGACGACCCTAATGTATTCAATCCGGATATTTTCCACTGGAGACGCATTCGCCTTGCTCCAGCGTTAATTTTATTTGGATTTGGCATTCAGGTCTATGCTATTTTGTTAAATCCAAACAAGAAGTAGCGTGGATATAATTAATGCTATTATCCTTGGTATTATCCAGGGCCTTACCGAATTTCTTCCTGTATCGTCAAGTGGTCATTTAGAATTAGGAAAAGCAATTCTCGGGGATCACTCTGTACCAGAAGAAAGCTTACTCTTTACTGTTGTTTTGCACTTTGCTACTGCATTGAGTACCATTATTGTTTTCAGAAAGGATGTTTTATCCATTATAAAAGGTGCTCTAAGTTTTAAATGGAACGACGATTTACAATTTATTTCTAAGATTATTGTTTCCATGATTCCAGCAGTAGTTATAGGCTTGTTTTTTGAAACACAGTTAGAATCTCTTTTTGGTGGTAACATCCTGTTGGTAGGTTTTATGTTAATCGTTACAGCAATTTTATTGTTCTTAGCCGATAAAGCCAAAGACACCAATAAGAAAGTATCTTTTAAAAATGCTTTTGTTATTGGTATAGCACAAGCCATAGCCATGTTACCCGGGATATCTCGTTCTGGTGCTACGATTTCGACCTCTGTTTTACTGGGCAATGATAAAACGAAAGCAGCTCGTTTTTCATTTTTAATGGTAGTACCACTTATTTTTGGAAAAATAGCTAAAGACATATTAAGCGGAGACATTTCTACCGAGAGCCAGAATTTTACAGCTTTGGCTATTGGTTTTGTAGCTGCTTTTATTGCAGGATTGTTTGCTTGTACTTGGATGATAGCACTGGTTAAAAAAAGTAAGCTTACTTATTTTGCAATTCATTGCGTTATTGTTGGATTGATTGCTATTGTTTTTTCCCTACTAAATTCCTAACATGCTTACAAGTGAAGATTATCTTTCTGGTCAGGTTTTGCTTATAGACAAACCGCTGCATTGGACCTCTTTTCAAGTGGTAAACAAATTACGCTGGGAAATTAGACAAGCTTTTAAAATTAAGAAAATAAAAGTAGGCCATGCAGGCACTTTAGATCCATTGGCAACAGGGCTTCTTGTTATATGTACTGGAAAAATGACCAAACAAATTGATACGTTCCAAGGTCAGATAAAGGAATATACTGGCACTTTTGTTTTGGGCAGCACAACGCCCTCTTATGATATGGAGACTGAAGTCGACAAGACATTTCCTTCAGAACACATTACCCCAAATTTAATACGTGAGACCACTAAACTATTCCTTGGAGATATAGAACAGTTTCCTCCCTTATTCTCTGCGATAAAAAAGGATGGAAAACGTTTGTATGAATTTGCCAGAGCAGGTGAAACTGTTGAAATAAAGCCACGCACCATACACATCAAAGAATTTGAAATCACTAATATTGACGGTCTTAATATTGATTTTAGAGTAGTTTGCAGCAAAGGCACTTACATTCGATCTTTAGCAAATGATTTTGGCAAAGCATTGCAATCGGGAGCCTACTTATCGAAACTCCGTCGGACAAAAATTGGTGATTTTGATGTTATCAATGCTGCTTCTATTGAAGATTTTATAACGGGGCTTAACAACCAAATTACTTAATTTTACGTATATTTCAATGTGTAATACTATTATCATGTCTATTTATTGCTATAGACAAACAACTGGTTAAAGGAAAAACTTTCTTTAATTTGGTGATGATAATGGATTCAATTTGATTTCGATTTGAAGCTAACAAATCAACATAGAGCCCTTTTAATCACGTTTTTTATTTCCGGAACGCTAGTTATGGCTGTTTTTAACCTTAGCATAAAAAAACAGAGTGCGATGATTGCCGAAAGCTTTTACGAAATAGAGCCTGAAGAAGCATTAACCGAGGAAGAAATTAAAGTTCTTGAAGCTTTAGAGAAACTAAATGCCAGTAAAGCTGAAACCAACGAGGCTTTTAATGAAACTCAGGAAGCCAAACATTTTGCCCAAGCATATAAGCCCATTGCGCCCCCAGAAGACTACATCCCAAAAACAAGCAGTTTAGCAGAAGGCCCTAATACAGCTTCTAAAAGCTATGAAAACACTGAAGATTCTAAATTAAATGAAGAAGAGCTATCTAAATTCAGTAAAGTAAACGACCTTTTAAAAAAACAACAGGAAGACAGCAACAATTCGAAAAGTACGATTAGTTTTTCGTTAAAGGATCGCAACAAAATTTCCATTCCCCCTCCAGTATATCTTTGTGAAAAAGGAGGAAAGATTGTCATTAATATTACGGTTAATGCCAAAGGCAACGTTACAGATGCCTATGTAAACACTTCATCTAATTCCTCCAACGAATGTTTAAGAGAACATGCTCTGGAATATGCCAAGAAATCTACCTTTAGCTCCGATCCTAGTAACGCATCGCAAATAGGGTCTATAACCTTTTATTTTATAGGTAAAAGTTAGGCTCCATATCACAAAGCATCTCGGCAACATCTTCTATAATATTCTGGCCTTTATTTTTATTATACCAATGCTGAAGGTCTTTTTTGAAATCTGGCGTTAACTTACCATACATATTTTTAAATCGACTTACATAGTTGGTTGCTTCGCTTGGTCTTGGCCCATAGGTTTTTAAAGCCTCTCCTGTTTCACTATCTATCATTATCAATTTAGGTATGGCTCGGGCTCCTCCAGTTAAAAAGGCATCCATTAGCTCAGGGTTATCATCTCGAAGTACCACTCTTAAATTAATATAACTACTTAATGTAGCTATCTTATCTAAAGCTGGTAACATATGAGCTCCATCACCACACCAACTCTCTGCAATAACCAACCATATAACACGATGATTAAACCTAGCTATCTTTTCCCGAGTACTTTCTGAAACCTTAATTGTCTTATCCCAACGCTTCATGCGCTGGTCGTTAAGCTTCGTAAAATCGATCCTTTCCCTGGTTTTTTCTAAACCTGTCGTTCTGCCTTCGGCAGCCAATTTCGTCATTAAATCCCTATACTCCTTATACGACATGCTACGTTGCAAACTCTCTTTTATTACGGTACTCATAAATATAAATTTATAGATAAGTAAATATTCAAGTTTCAAAATTAGTATCTTGCTTAGGTAATTAATATGACATTTGTCATGCTTTAGCTCTAGAGGTCAAAACATTATGAATACAAGAACAAAATGCAACTGGTGTATTGGAGATCCTTTATACGAAACTTATCATGATATAGAATGGGGCGTTCCCGTTTACGATGATGCAACTCTTTTTGAATTTCTAATTTTAGAAACTTTTCAAGCAGGATTGAGCTGGATAACCATCTTACGAAAACGTGAAAATTTCAGAAAGGCTTTCGATAATTTTGATTACAAAAAGATAGCCAACTATAAGCAAAACAAAATTGATGCTCTTTTAAAGGATCCAGGGATTGTTAGAAACAAGCTAAAAGTAAACGCTACTGTAACCAACGCTTTGGCTTTTATAAAAATCCAGGAAGAGTTTGGTAGTTTTAGCGAATACATGTGGGGGTTTGTTGACGGTAAACCTATTAAAAATACTTGGGCATCTTTAAAAGACATCCCAGCAACCACGCCAATATCTGATGCCTTAAGTAACGATTTAAAAAAACGAGGGTTTAAGTTTGTTGGTTCTACCGTTGTTTATGCCCACATGCAAGCTACTGGTATGGTTAACGACCATATAATCGATTGCTTTAGACATAAAGAGGTTAATCATTAGCGTTTAATTTTACGGTTTTACCCGACTTTGCACTTTTTATTGCTGCTTCCAAAATCTCAACGACTATCATATTATTTTCAAGAGCAGTAAGGTCATTTGGTTCTAATACTACTTCATGACGTACTACTGCTTTTAACAATGAAAAGGGGTCATTAAAAGGCGGTGTTCGCTCTTCTAAATTAAAGGTCTCAGCAGTAAATCCGTCGTATCCTTTTGAAATATGAACGCGCATATCGTGTTTATTATCTGCATATATAACGCCGTTTACCCCGTAAATTTCCATATCCTTTCTTCCAATAGGCCAATTCCATGATGCTTGTATAATGGCATTAACGTTATCGTTATAAGTTAAAATTATGGTCGCATCATCATCTACTTTAGGATTATTTTCAGGTTGTTGCTGTAAGGTTACAGCTGTAACAGTAGTAGGCTTTTTGCCGTCCATTAACCAAGTGACCAAATTTGCACCATAGCAACCGAAATCGGTAATAGCTCCTCCTCCATTTTGAATGGGATCTGTTAGCCAATCTAAAAATTCTTTATTTACACCTATCTTTTTAGGCCCTTTATGCCCATCGCGTACAATAATTTTTCTAGCAGCTCCTATATAATCTTCCTTTAACAACGTATAGGCTTTATGGTTAGTAGGATACCAAGTGGTTTCATAATTGGTAAGCAAATGTATATTGTATTTCCTTGCAAGCATTTTCATTTTCTTTGCATGCGCTATACTAACGGCCAGAGGCTTTTCGACCATGACATGAATGCCTTCTGGCGCACAAACTTCAACAACGTGTAAATGTTCATAAATAGAGCCAAAAGCAGTAACTGCTTCTGGATTTGCTACAGCAATCATCTCTTTTATGGTATTATACACCATAGACATGGAATAGCCATACTGTTGTGCATAACGTTGGGCAAGATCCTTATTAGGTTCTACAATGCCTACAATATCGATATCCTTTCGAGCCAGATCGTTAAGAATCCAATGTACATGCGAATGAGAAAGCCCAATAACACCAACTTTTAAGGGGGCTTCTTGCGCTAATGTTGTTAGTGTTGTTAAGAAAACAAACCATATGAAACACGTCTTTTTAATCATTCCAATTTTATTTATTTGCTAGGGAAAACTATTTTAATGTTACACAGCTCTCATGTATTTCAAAAATAAGCCTCTCGGTATCTCTTCGGCTCCTAAACTCTCTAAATGAACGGTGTACACCTGGCAATCTATTAAATTATAATTACTGTTTTTAATAAAGGTAATAAAACCCGCTTTACTGGCATTACTTTCTTTTGTAAACATACTTTCGCCACAAAATATATTATTCCCTAAATCAATCCCATATAATCCGGCTACCAAGACATCTCCTTTCCATACCTCCACCGATTTAGCATATCCCATTTCATGCAATCCTACATAGGCACTAATCATGTCATCGGTTATCCAAGTACCTGACTGCCCTTCTCGCTTCACAACAGCACACTCTTTTATGACTTCTTTAAACGCCTTATTTACCGTTACTTCATAGCTACAATTACGTAACACTTGCTTCATACTTTTAGAAATCTTTAGTTTTTCAGGAAACAAAACAAAACGTGGATCTGGCGACCACCATAAAATTGGTTCTCCTTTACAAAACCATGGAAAAATTCCGCTTTTATAAGCGTATAACAAACGGCTAACGGATAGATCGCCCCCTACAGCCAACAAACCTTCTTGTGTTGCTTCAGTTACATCTGGGAACCATATGTCTTTTGTTAGGTACTGCATTTAATTATTTTCTAAAAAAACAGCAGCCCCAATGCTAATAACATTGAGGCTGTTTAAATCTTTTAAATCAGGATACTTTTTGCATCCTTAATTATTTAAAACGGCAAATCGTCGTGCTCGTCCTCATTCAAATTTCCTGCTGGCTCAAAGGCATCGGCTGGAGGAACGGGAGGCATATTCCCTCCGCTTGCATCGGCTTGTAAAGCCTCTATACGCCAACCTTGAATGGAATTAAAGTATTTCGTTTCCCCTTGTGGGTTTACCCACTCTCTACCTCTTAAATTAATACTTACCTTTACTTGTTGACCTACTTGATAGCTATTTAGTAAATCGGTTTTATCTTGAATAAATTCAATCATAATATGTTGTGGGTACTGCTCATCAGTAGTTACAACAATTTCTCTTTTTCTAAACCCGTTACTTCCAAAAGTTTGGGTTTCTCCTATCATTTTTACGCTTCCTTGAACTTCCATTAATTATAATTTATATCTATTATTTAATTTACACTAACTTAATAAAATTTTCCATGCACTATCCACATCACCATAACTTAAATAATTACGTGCCAAAATATGTTTTTCCCTGTGGGTCGATTTCTTAATATCTGGATATCTGGCTTCTAGTCCCCCTATAAAATTTTTCACCATGTTAGGTGTTGGTAAGGATTCTACATTTCCTAACATACCCAAATCATTACCTGTTAAAATCATACTATTCTTAACATGATCTGGAAAACTATCTACGCCTATTCCCAAGCTAGACAAAGGCTTAGGTATTTTAAAAAAACCTTTATTTGCACGACTGTAATAACTCCCACCCGCTCTGGCTACTAGATCCAGTTTTTCCTGATTGATGGATTCATCGTCATTAAGCACATCGGTATTTATATGTAATTTTACAACTTCACATATAATTAAATTACCTGCTCCTCCCTCTGTTCCAAGCTTAATAATATCATTAACCTTACATTCAAACTGCACTGGCGATTCCAAAACACGAAAAGGCTTTACAATATCCGATTTCAACATTGTTAACCCTGTCTTATCAAACTCATTAACTCCCGTATCATATTCCGTACTACTTAAAGACATTTGATAAACTATATCATAACTAACAACGTTTATCACTACTTCCTTTACCACTTCAACATTCTCTAAAGTATGTTTTGTTGTATTATCCCGAACACGGCGCGATGGCGAAAAAATTAATATTGGCGGATTTGCACTAAAAACATTAAAAAAACTAAAGGGCGACAAATTTGGCCTTCCATTTTTGTCCACTGTACTTGCAAAAGCAATAGGTCTAGGTGCTACCGCACTTAACAGATAACTGTGCAATTTACTGGTTGACAAACTGTTTGGATCAAACGACCTCATTCACCTTTTAATTTCCACAAAGCTAATTAAAATATTCATTAAAAATTAATCATGATTTTATTATTAGTTCACATCCACAAAATTTCTATATCCATTCTTTAATTCGATAATCGAGATTTATATATCCAGAGGGCTCCCTAGAAATCAAAAAAATAATTTCCTACAAATGCCTCATGAACTTGTACCGAAGCAGTTAAATTATAAATAATACATTTCCCAGTGTATTGCGCAATAATTTTAACAGATTTACATTATATTACATGTTAATTCTATTTATACAGATTAATGGTCTTTACAAAACATAGAAATACCTTTCGTTGGATTATTATTATTATTTCGTTTGGTATTGTGTCCCTTATTTTATGGAATACTTATTCTTTTTTCCAGCACTTTAAGAAAGAGGAGCGTATAAAAATGGAAAATTTATCCATAGCGCAAATGAATTTACTTAAAGATACCAATCTTGAAAATGATATTGGCGAATTAACACTACAAGTTCTTAATAGCAATGCAACAACTCCAATGCTGCTTATAAATGCTAATGGGAATATAGAAAGCTTCTTTAACATTGACGAAGAAAAAATTAAAGACGATGCCTTTGTAAAAAAGACCATAAACCAATTTAAAAGAGAAAACACGCCTATAGATGTTATTGTTGGAGGCAAAAAGGTTAGCACAATATACTATGGCAACTCGCCTTTATTGAACAAATTAAAATATTACCCTCTCGCCCTGTTACTAATCATCTTTCTTTTCGTGGTGGTATTATTCCTTTTTTATAAGAGTTCTAAAAACGCAACACAAAACAAACTATGGTCTGGAATGGCTAAAGAAACAGCCCATCAAATTGGCACGCCTTTATCATCGTTGATCGGTTGGACTGAAATTTTAAAGTCTGAAAACGTCAATCCCGACTATATTTTTGAAATAGAGAAAGACATAGATCGGTTGCAAACCATTACCGAACGTTTTAGTAAAATTGGATCGACTCCTACTTTAGAGGTTGTTAATATTATTGAAGAAACCATCAATTCGTATGATTACTTAAAATCAAGATCATCAAAACTAATAGATTTTGAACTCATTACACCTGAAGAGCCTATTTTTGTAAATTTAAACAAACAGTTGTACAGTTGGACAATCGAAAATCTCGTTAAAAATGCCATCGATGCCATGAAAGGAAGAGGTAAGCTTACTGTTGAGATCTCTGAATTGGAAGACACCATAAAAGTAAGTGTAACCGACACTGGCAAAGGCATACACAAAAAATTGTTCAATAAAATTTTTGAACCTGGGTATACAACCAAAAAACGCGGATGGGGCTTAGGACTTTCTTTAACCCAGCGTATTATTGAGGATTTCCATAACGGAAAGATAAGTGTACTTCAGTCTGAAATAGATAAAGGAACTACTATACAAATTGCGTTAGAGCGCGCGCTATAATTTGTCCTTAATGGCTTTAGCTACATCTTCAAACTCACTAGGAGTTAACTTAGCTTTTTGGATAAACCGGGCATCCTCCATACTATGCAATGGTATAAGGTGCACATGTACATGCGGTACTTCCAAACCAATTACCGACACCCCTACTCGCTTGCAGGGTATTGCCTTCTCAATAGCTATAGCTACGCGTCTTGAAAAAGCCATTAATCCATTATAAGTGACTTCGTCCAAATCAAAAAGTTTATCGACTTCTTTTTTAGGAATACATAGTGTATGACCTTTACTATTTGGGTTTACATCCAAAAATGCCAAAAAATCATCTGTTTCGGCTACTTTATAACACGGAATCTCTCCCTTAACTATTTTAGTAAAAATTGAAGCCATGTGCTATACTATTTTTAACGGGATATTTCTATAATATCAAACTTTACAATACCATTGGGCACCTTAATTTCGGCGACATCACCAACTGACTTCCCTAACAAACCTTTTCCTATAGGCGAGTTAACCGAAATTTTTCCTGAAGCTAAATTGGCTTCACTCTCAGCAACCAAAGTATAAGTCACTTCCATACCATTGGTCTGGTTCTTAATTTTTACTTTAGAAAGCACCAAAACCTTTGAAGTATCTAACTGCGATTCATCAATAACACGTGCATTTGACAAGGTTTCTTCCAACTTCGATATTTTCATTTCCAATAAGCCTTGTGCTTCTTTAGCGGCATCATATTCGGCATTCTCACTTAAATCGCCTTTATCTCGCGCTTCAGCAATGGCCTGCGATGCTTTAGGACGTTCTATATCTTTAAGGTGGTTTAACTCATCTCTTAATTTTTTTAATCCTTCTGGTGTATAGTAAGATACTTTACTCATAACTTCATCGTTTACTTAATAAAAAGATTCCGAAAACACACTTCGACGATGCTCAGTGAATCGTTCGGAATAAAAAAATCCCGTATAAACGAGATCATATAACAAATATACAAAATATTTATCGCAATTTGCTTTTTGTTGTAAATTGCATTTTAATTTTTTAAGATTCTATGAAGTCCCTTTTTTATTTAATATTGCTAGCTTTTTTTATGTCCTGCAGCTCTAATTCTATTGACAACAAAAATTGTAAATTCCTTCTAGATATTGGTGTTAACGTAGCTGTAAACCTTAACCTCCCAGAATACAGTCAACTTCAGTTTACAGGTAATTCGGTATACATCCCCAATGCGGGCAATGGTGGTGTTATCGTGGCTTTTACCGGTGCCGACTATCTTGCCTGGGATGCTGCAGACCCCAACCACCCTCAAAGCGAATGTTCGGTACTTGTTAATTCTGGTTTAAATGCTACTTGCGGCTGTGATGATAAAAACACTTATAGTTTAGTGACGGGCGCACCCTTAAACAACGGCTCACTGCAATGTAGTTTGCGAAATTATCGTGTTACCACTAGTGGTAACACACTTTTAATTTCCAATTAAAAAAGCCCCAACTAATTCGTTGGAGCCTAAAAATTAGCTTGTTTTTTTATCTAAAACTTTAAGGTAACCCCTGCTAAAAAGTTAGTTGTGGCTTGCGGGTAATACACATAATACCCACCACCATAATCAAATCCATTGGCATTATACTTCACGTTTGTTATATTATTCACAATGCCATTCACTAAAACCGATTTAAAAATGGCTTTTGGCTTAAACTCATAAGCAAGATTAAAATCTAAGGTATTATATGCTTTTAAACTTGAATCCTTATCGCCTATATTGTTCATTAATTGTTTGCCAACGTACTTATTAACAAGTGCTAATTGCATTCCTTTTACAGGTGTATAATTAAGTGCTGTACTTGTTACCACATTAGGAGAATAAGCTATGTCCGTTTCACCCAAAGGCTGGTCATCTATAAACTGTCCTTTATTTAAATTTCTATTTCTACTTAAAGTAAGGTTCGATTGAACTGTTAGATTGCTACCAGCAGCAATAACCGTCTCTAATTCTACCCCTGCTCTATAACTCTTTCCTGCATTAGCCCTAATAGGGGCACCTACATTATCTATGGCTCCAGTTAAAACTAACTGATCGTTATAATACATAAAATATGCATTGGCATTAAATTTTATCTTTTTACTATTGTAACGATATCCCAACTCAAAATCATTAAGCTGTTCTGGTTTTACATCGGCACTGTTTTCAAAATCTGTTCTACTAGGCTCTCTATTGGCTCTTGCATAGGAACCATAAATATTGTTTTTATTATCCAGATTAATACTAGCCCCTATTTTTGGGTTAATAAAATTGTACTTTTTATTAATCTCAAACAAAGTGCGATCAGATCCAGTTCCATTGGTTTTATAGTCTACGTACCTATATTGCAAATCACCATAAAGGCTTAATTTATCATTTACTTTGTAGGTCGCTTTCGAAAACCCACTAGCATCACGCTTTTTGCTTTGTCCAAAGTAATAACGATAATCCTTACTAATATCGACTGCATATTGCGCCCAAATTATTTCTCCAAAATGATCGCCTTTGTAAAGGCTAAACGACCCTCCTGTTATTACATCCAACTTGTCATTTTTAAAATTTAAACTTGCATTAGCCACATAAAAGTTATTATCCAACCATTTTCTACGAACATAGTCCATGCTTTCTACTGTATTGCCGTCAACCGTAATAGGATCTAAGCCTAAAAATGAAAATTTTGAATCGTCTGCCCAATATACATTTGTATAGAAATAATCATCCACATACTCTTCATAAAAACCTCTACCATTGGTATAGTTCAAACCTACATTTAGAGATAATTGGTTGTCAAATCGCTCATTCCAATGTAACTGATAATGATCTTGCCTGTAGTCATCTACTTGATTGTCATAAAATCCTGTATTGTTTCCTTCGTCATCAGTTATAATTCCAGCAATATTAAACGTTCTATTGGAGTCAATAGTAAAAACATCTACACCATACCAAGCTTGATATGTTATTTCTTCACCACCAAACGCAATGGCTTTTATAAGACGGTTGTTGTCTTTGTAAGCTCCTTGTAAAAAATAGGATTTTAAATCGGAACTTGCCCTATCTATATAACCATCTGACTCGATCTTAGACAACCGACCAGAAAGCTCAACTTTATCATTAAGCAACCCTGTACTAAACTTAATGTTACGCCTAAGTGTATTAAAGCTACCATAGCTACTGGACACCGATGCAAATGCTTCGTTTGAAATGGCATCTGTTAAAATATTAATACTCGCTCCAAATGCACCAGAACCATTTGTAGATGTTCCGACACCGCGTTGAACCTGAAGGCTTTCTACAGAAGAAGATAAATCTTGTAAGTTTACCCAAAATGTCCCCAAGGATTCTGCATCATTATACGGAATACCATTAATAGTAATATTGGTAGACTCGCCACTTACGCCTCGCACTCGAATACCAGTATAACCAATACCTGCACCTGCATCACTGGTTGTAACCACCGATGGCAAATAATTTAACAAAACTGGTATATCCTGTCCTAAATTACGCTTTTCCAATTGTGCTTTGGTTACATTAGAATGCGTAATGGGAGAGGTTGCATTAACACGGACCGCTTTTACAAAAACCTCATCTAATTTCTCAACTTTTGTTGAATCTTGATCAGCTTGCTTTTGTTGTGCCTGCGTATTAAGCGACAACACTAAAAGTGTTAAAAAAAGAAATAAATGTTTCATCTGTTTCAAATTTTATCGTTTTTAAAACCGGATGTAATTGGCAGTAATAATTTTAGATAGGATCCAACTCAATATTACAGCTCATTTCATGCGATTACATTTAAAATCGAATAAAAAGAGGTAATTATTCTTTTATTGTGATAAATGATTTATCCAAACAGCGACTATCGCCTCCCTAAACAGCATTATCTGTTCTAGGTTCAATGGGTATGATCTCAGCCTTTCGAAGTTAAACGCTAAGAGTTTAAAAGTTAAAAGTTCTAATGAATGAACTACAAACTAAAAACTATGCCCGTTAACTGAAAAAGCACCCCTTTTTGAGAACGCTGCAAAAGTAATTTAGATTTACGAATTAAGAATCAGGTTTTTCGTTTTTTTTAGTCAATATCTGGCTTTTTCCTGTTTGCTTTTCTATCTGAGCGTATCCGCTTACTTTTTAAGCGCTTCTGGATTACTGCTTTTGGAACTTTAGTAGGCACTCGTTTCTTAGGGCGGCTTAACCCTTTTTTTATAAGTTCCAAAAAGCGTTTTATAATCTGTTCCTTATTTTTATGCTGGCTTCGGTTCTCGTCACATTGTAGAATGAGAACACCTTTATCTGTTAACCTATGCTTAAGCTTTTCACTTATACGTCGCTTTTCATCATCATTAAAAACCAAAGAGGCATCAAGATTAAACGTTAGTTCTACCTTTGAAGCTACCTTGTTTACATGCTGTCCTCCACTACCAGAACTTCTTACTGCTTTAAATTTAACTTCTTGAAGTAAGGCTTCCTTATTCATCATGTGCTACTTGATGTGGCATCTTCAACAGATCGTTAACCGTTTTTACTGGATTGAATGTTAGCAATGGAACCTCAACAAACACCGTGTTCCAATATGCCATGCTCCCATTCCATAAGCCAGGAAGCTCCAATGCCTTTATATCGATACCATTCTGGTTCTTTTCTGTAATGAAAGCAGCTTTGCTATCTACAAACTTTGTTAGATCGAAAGCTTCTCCTTTGTAATTTTTGACACCACAAACCAAATCTACCGGATTAAAGTGCGTAGCTCTTTTGGCAATTTCTTTTTGCTGTTTGTTCTTTATATCGATTTGTGCTGATTCAACAATTTGCAAAGACACATCGCCATTGGCATTTTCAACCCAAAACGGACCACCTCCAGGCTCGCCTTCATTTTTAACCATTCCACATACCCGAATAGGCCGGTTTAATTTTTCTTTTAAGTACTCTATCTTAAATTCTTGGGTATACTTTTTATAATCGGGTGTTACCGACAGGTTTAATTTTTTAGCCAAAAAATCTACTATAACCTCTTGTTCTTTATCTGATAATGGCTCCTTGTCCAATTGGTGTAAATAATTAAATACTTGCGCTTGAGTTTCCAATAACACACCTGCTAATATTTTTTTATAGTAAGACACTTTCTCTTTATGTTTGGACACAACAACATTGTCAATATTCTTTATAAAAACCAGATCACCTTCTAAATCATTAAGATTTTCTATTAGCGCTCCATGTCCAGAGGGGCGAAAAACCAAGCTACCATCTGCTTTTCTAAAAATCTCATTATCTGCGGTTAAAGCAACTGTTTCCGTTGATTTTTTTTGATAAGAAAAAGAAATATCAAACTTCGCTTTGGTTTGTTCTTCTACATCTTCTTCAATATATCTAAACTCCTCATCAAACCTGTGGTTGTGCCTTTCGGAAATTGTAAAGTGTAATTTAGCTTTATTATTTGATGATGCATATAAAGCCGCTTCGAACAAATGCTCTTCAAAGGCTGTCGACACATGTTTTTTATAACGATGGTAAGGCAATAAGCCTTTTGGAAAAAAGCTGTAGTTTAACCGATCTTCATCCAGCATGGTCTTCACAAACTCCACTCGCTTTTCATCATAGGACAGATCGTTAAAATTAGGAATAACTTCATGTAACTTATGCACTACCTCTTCAAAAAAAGGCAACTTTTCCAGCCCTACCAAAAATACTTTTAATTCGTTATCCTTGTTTCTGTTAATGTATGCATTGATACTTTCTTTCTCAAGATCGTAATTCTTTAAAAAGCGAAATAGAAATTTAAACATACGCGTTGCCAATCCCGAAGCTGGTACAAACTTGACTATAGATAGTGAATTACGAGCATTTTCATACAAATTGATATAATCTTGCTCTTTGGAGGGCTTAATTGTCCTGATTCCGTTACTTACAGAAGCTACTTCAACTAAATTAGAATAAGGCATCCCCGCCTTGATCAAAGCTATCTGTGCTTTTACTTTTTCAAGAGTTAATCCATTTCTTTCTATCTGTTTAACATCTTTTTCCTCAAATACCATCCTTATTTTTTATTAGTTTATCTATGTGCTTTACTGCTTCTTCCAAGCGTACTTTTTTATTTCCCTTCAACAAAACATAAGGCCTTTTATTGGCAATTAATGCATTTCGAAACGCATTAAACATATGTTCCCGCTCATTGGGTTTATCTCTAATCCCGTCAGCTTCCCAAGGAACGTCTATATTGGTCAAAAAATAGAGATCATATTGATTTTCTATAGCAAACTTATCTAATTTTCTTGGCACATAACCATTGTAATAGTTCTCGCTATATACTTTAGTTTCCAACAGGTCGGTGTCACAAATCAGCAACTCTTTTACTTGACTTGCCAACTTGTTTTCTAAAGCAATTTGACCTCGAGCGATAGGTAAAACATCCATTTTTGTTAACACTTGGTTGTTTGCAGCTTTCTGTTCGGCATATATTCTCGAATATTCAGGCACCCAAAGCGTATCATAATATGCTGCCAACTGCTTAGCCAAAATGGTCTTCCCGGTACATTCCGGTCCAAACAAAACAACTTTTATGCAATTTGAAGGTTGCTGTTTATATATTTCTTCCATGCTATATAGCCGTAAATTGCAATTATAGTAAATCCTAAATATTGAAAACTTGTAAATACCAATCCCTTATAAAAATACAAAGGCACCGAGATGATGTCACCAATAATCCAACAGATCCAATTCTCTATCTTACGCTTTGCCATTAACCACATACCGACAAAAAATATTGCTGTAGTTAATGTATCTACATAAGCTACCCAATCCGACCATTTTCCATTTATTTTATAAACTATATACACAAACAATAAGGTTGCAGCAAATATGACCAGACTTAAGCGTTTTTCTTGATTAGATATTACCGATATGGGCGTTACATGCGTTGCGTCAATCTTACGAGTCCAAACATACCAACCATAAATACTCATAACAAAATAATACGCATTGATCATCATGTCTCCCAACAGTTCCCATTTTAGTAGTAAATAAACAAAAATAAGAGTGCTTAACATCCCAGTAGGGAATACCCAAACTTTATTTTGCTTTGAGTACCAAACCGATAAAAATCCCAATATCACTGCTATTATTTCCAGAACAATATCGAAAACCTGATAATCGGCGTATTGATGGAAAAAAAAATCAAAAATGAGGTTCATAATCGTGTCTATCTGATTTAACGATTTTCATTAATAACAAACCACGCTCCATGAGCTCAAAAGCCTCTTTTATTTCGGCTGTCAACAAACGCATTACAACATCGTAATCACCATAAACCTGAGTACTTAATGGATTCTCTAAAACCTTTAAACCAGTGGCTCTTAATTTTTTAATAAAATGGATAATTACTGGTTCGTAATCGTCATGTAATGGTGTTAAAGTTAGCTCTACCGATATTTTCATTTGTTTAAATTTTACTCGATAATCGAGATTTATATATTACGAAGCTTGCCTCGAAATCATAAAATAATTTCCTTCAACTACCTCGCGTGCTTACACCGAGGTAGTATACTAATCTTTTTTGTTTAGAGACTGTTAAACACATAATATTTTATAACAGACTAAACGATTCACAATCTAAATTGCTACTTCTTTAGATCGTCAAAAAACGACTCATTGTCCTCAAAAGCTGTGCCAATAACAACCATATCTGCTCCAGAACTATAAGCATTTTCCAACTGTTGCTTACTTCTCACACCACCCCCAACAATAAGTGGAATTTCCAGTTCATTTTTAACTCTTTTAATTATATAATCCGAAACTGGATGTATGGCTCCACTCCCTGCTTCTAAATAAATTAGCTTCATCCCCAATAGTTCCCCTGCCTTAGCTGTATCTACAATGTTTTGAACATCTGCCCAAGGCATCGGTTGTGTTTGCGTAACCTTTTGTACGGCGGTTTCTTTTCCGTTTTCTATGAGCAAATATCCCGTTGAAATAACTTCTAAACTCAGCTTTCTTAATGTAGCAATAGCTTGAACCTGTTTCCCTATAAGGTAATCGGGATTTCTACCAGATAATAATGACAAAAACAATAATGCATCTGCCTCGCCAGTTATTTGGGAGACATCTCCTGGAAACAATATGACCGGCAGTTTTGTTTTTGCTTTGATTTTCGTAACTAAAATTTCTGTTTTGTACAAATCGACAGTACTCCCTCCTACAAAAATATGAGTTGCCACAGACTTGTTTATCTTTTCAACAAACCCAACTGCTTTTTCAGGCAACATCTTGTCTGGATCTATTAAAACCGCAAGAAGCTTTTGTTTCTTTTGCTTTTGCAATTGTATGTCTTTATAAACCCCTTCCATATTAAGCAACTACATAGGCACAAGTAAACCCTTCAAATTCCAAAAATCTAATTTGGAAACGGCATTTGTTTTCTTTATAATCAATCCAGGCAACTGTTTCATCTGAATCAACTCCAAAAGGGATCACTAAACAATGGTCTTTAAAACTTAATCCAGGAGTAGCAAACAACTTATATAAGGATTCCTTAACACACCAAATAGCTGTAAGCTTATTAACGTAATCGGCTTCCGATTCATTTAAATATTCAAACTCATAATCTACAAACTTATGGGCTATAATGCGTATTTTTTCACGCTGTTTCTCTATATCAATTCCTACGCTGCAATCACTAACAATAACCGCTGAAAACTGAAACGAATGGGTTATGGAAATATGTTTACCGTCTTTTAAATGTGGTTTCCCATTAGCATCATAAAACAAATCGGAATCTTCATATCCAAAAGCAGCCAACAAATGTCGCACACTCAAAAAGCCACGTTGGTGCAACTCACTTTTCATTCCTATGACCCGTTCTAAACTCTCTGGTTTCAAATTGACAGCCTCTATCAAGTCTTTATAAGACTCTGTTATTTTCCAGATTTTAACAGTAGTTTGTGAATTTGGGGTAATGGTTTTATATAAAGGCATTTAATATTCTGAAAGTTATTGGTTATCTTTGCAGTCGATTTTGAAATAAACAAAAGAACAGCACAACAATACTAAAAATAGTTAGGCGAATTTAACCATTTTAAGTTCTAATAACAATGTTGTTTTGTTTAAAAAAGTATAAAGAAAGTTGATATGAGTACAAAAACTGTTGCTTACGTGCCTAATAAGGTAAAAGACATGTCCCTAGCGGCATGGGGAAGAAAAGAGATTGAATTAGCCGAAGCAGAAATGCCAGGGCTTATGAGCCTTCGTGAAGAGTATAAAGATTCTCAACCATTAAAGGGTGCTCGAATTGCTGGATGTTTACATATGACCATACAAACCGCTGTACTAATAGAAACCTTACAGGCTTTAGGTGCAGAAGTTACGTGGAGCTCTTGTAACATTTTTTCTACACAAGACCAAGCCGCTGCTGCTATAGCTGCTGCCGGAACAGCTGTTTATGCATGGAAAGATATGACCGAAGAAGAATTTGACTGGTGTATTGAACAAACTCTTTTCTTTGGGGAGGGCAGAAAACCCCTTAACATGATTCTTGATGATGGAGGCGATTTAACCAACATGGTATTGGATAAATACCCTGAACTTGCAGGTGGCATTAAAGGCTTATCTGAAGAAACAACAACTGGAGTACACAGACTCTACGAGCGCGTTAAAAATGGCACATTACCTATGCCTGCGATAAATGTTAATGACTCGGTAACAAAATCTAAATTCGATAATAAATACGGATGCCGAGAAAGTGCAGTTGATGCGATTCGTCGTGCTACCGATGTGATGCTTGCAGGTAAACGTGTAGTAGTTTGCGGTTACGGTGATGTTGGCAAGGGTACTGCTGCATCCTTTAAAGGTGCTGGAAGCATTGTTACAGTTACCGAAATCGATCCTATTTGTGCTTTACAGGCTGCTATGGACGGTTTTGAAGTTAAACGATTAGAAACTGTTATCAATAATGCGGATATCGTTATTACAACCACTGGAAATAAAGATATCGTAAGAGCCGAGCACTTTAAAGCTATGAAAGATAAAACCATCGTTTGTAACATCGGGCACTTTGACAACGAAATTCAAATGGCTTGGTTAAACGACAATTACGGAGACACCAAAAATACCATCAAACCTCAAGTGGACAAATACACTATTGACGGCAATGACATTATTGTTCTAGCCGAGGGTCGTCTAGTAAATCTTGGTTGTGCTACAGGGCATCCAAGTTTTGTGATGAGTAACTCGTTTACAAACCAAACCCTAGCACAAATTGAACTTTGGAATAATGCTGACGCATATGAAAACCAGGTATATATGCTACCCAAGCACTTAGATGAAAAAGTAGCAAAATTACACCTCGAAAAAATTGGCGTAGAACTTACAGAACTTAACGAAGAGCAAGCAACCTATATAGGTGTTACGGTTGAAGGGCCATACAAGCCTGAGCATTATAGATATTAAAAATTTTAGAATCCCAAATAAAAAAACCAAGCAGTTGCTTGGTTTTTTTATTTAGATGATTGCCAAGACATGTTCTTTTTTTGTGCCTTTATAGCCTCAGTCCATTTCAACATCTAAAAAAAGCCTTCCAACAAATTTTACATACTTGTTTCCAGATTGACTAAAATTATTCATATTTTGTATCATATATGTCATATGAGGATAATAAAATAAAAGTGCCTCGTTTTAATGAGGCTGCAGGGTTTTATACTACTAAAAAACGCTCAAAGATCATGAGCAAAATTCGGAGTAAAAACACCAAACCCGAACTTATATTTAGAAAAGCTTTATGGGCAAAAGGCATTCGTTATCGTGTGGATAGCAAACAACTTCCTGGGCGACCAGACGTATCCATTAAAAAATACAAATTAGCCATTTTTATTGATGGCGAATTTTGGCATGGTTACAACTGGAGCGAACGTAAAAAATCAATTAAAAAGAACCGAGCATTTTGGATTCCAAAAATAGAACGCAACCTACAACGCGATAAAGAGGTTAATCTCCAACTCTACGAAATGGGCTTCTCTGTATTTAGGTTTTGGGCTAACGAAATTAAAACAGATTTAAATCGTTGTATTAACGATGTACTTGTTTACATATCTACAGGAACTACCAATTAATCACACCTGTTAATTAATAGAATTATGGCTGTTAAAAACGTGTCTTATTTTAAAGTATTTTCTTGTTTGGTTTTTTTCAATGAAAAATATTAAACGTTACTAAACAACAAGTTATCTATTTTTACGTGCAAACAATTTGATTATAAACCTCCTACCAATAATGTTTTAATCGCATGACCGATAAAGGTTATGCATGATTTCATGAAACATTGTTAAATTTAAGATAGTATTAATTCATTAAGAAAGAACCTTACAAACTAAACAAATGCATTACCTATTAAAACTTTCGTGTATTGTAACAACTATTATTACGCTTCAAAACTGCACTCAAGTAGAAAGCAAAGCTATTCCTATTGAAAACAAACTTATTGAAGTTAAAATAGATACCGATGGCAACCCTGAGGATATTTCAATTACACCCTTTGCAGGACCAGATATTGTTCCTAGTCCCGCCTGTCTGGCAGTTTCACCTTCAGGAGAAGTATATGTTGGTGTGGATATGATGGGATCTCTTGGAAAAGAACCAGGAAAAGGAAGCATTATAAAACTAATCGACAGTGATAATGATGGTAAAGCAGACTTATATTCTGAGTATGCCAAAGTTGATAATCCAAGAGGTGTTTTTGTTTTAGGAGACCAACTTTTTGTACTTCACACTACCTTTTCGAAAGCAACGGGTGTGGCCACAGGAATGAATCTTGTTGTTTTTGAAGATAAAGATCATGATGATGTTGCAGACGGTCCTTCTAAACCCATTATCGAAAACATTTGTTCTCCTGCTCATATTGCAAAGAGAGGAACCGATCATGCGACCAATGGTATTCGAATGGGGATTGATGGATGGATTTACATTGCAGTAGGTGATTTTGGTTTCCATAATGCTACAGACAGTACTGGAAAAAAAATGACCATGCTAGGTGGCGGTGTTGTTAGGGTTAGACCAGACGGCACAGAAATGGAGATCTACACACACGGATTGAGAAATATTTATGATGTTGCTATAGACCCTTATATGAACATTTACACCAGAGGGAACACCAACGATGGAGGGGGCTGGAATGTGAGATTTGCCCATCATATCCAATCTGGAGAATATGGATACCCTGTTTTATTCAAGCACTTTACCAATGAAATCATTCCAGCTCTAGTAGACGTTGGTGGTGGTTCTGGCACAGGAGCTCTTTTTATGGATGACAACAGATGGCCTGAGCAATACAACCATGTTCCTATGATGGCAGACTGGGGAAGAAACCAATTATTTATCCATCGCGTTTCCCCAGACGGTGCGAGTTTTAAACAAACAGAGGAGGCATTTGTTAAGTTAGCCCAAATTACCGATCTGGACATCGATGCTTCTGGGCGCTTGTATATGAGTGCGTGGGACGGCGCCGGATATTCTGGAAATCCAGACAAAGGTTTTGTTACTAGAGCTGTTCCAAAAAATTGGGAATACCAAGCCTTTCCTAACCTTAAAAAACTTTCTGTAAAAGAATTAGCAGCATTACTTAAAGAACGATCGGCTACTGTTAGGTTATACGCCCAACAAGAGTTAATTACCAGATCTGCAAAAAAAGCAGCCGTAGCTGCCTGGGATATTGCTTCTAATAAAGAACTCCCTTTAGACAGCAGAGTTGCCGCTATATTTGCTTATGCGCAAATTAATTACAAAGGAACGCTTGAAAATTTAATAGAACTAAGTCATGACAAAGCAGTTAAAGAATTTGCCTTACGGGCTATGACCGATCGCAAATCAAGACTAAAGGACATTCCAACAGACCTATTTATCGATGCATTAAATGATCCTTCCGATCGCGTTAAAGCGGCAGCTATAATTGGACTAGGTCGCATAGGCGACCAAAAAGCAGCAAAGGCTCTATTACAAATTCCTGTTCCTGCCAATGCTACAGTACCAGCTAAGGGAACAGAAGGTCCTCATGCAACCCCCAACAGCGCTATTATCCCTGCTCATTTGGCAGTAAAGGCCTTAGTTGACATGAATGCTATAGACCCTTGCATACAAGCCGTTAAGAATGAGGCATCAGCTTTAGGTATCTGGGCATTAAAATACATGCATGACACACGTGCAGTAAATGGACTTATTGAAGCCTATAATACTTCTGTAAACGATCTCTTTAAAGAAGAAATCCTTACAACACTATCAAGATTATATAAAAAAGAAGCCCCATATGATGGTTCTTGGTGGTGGAGTACACGTCCAGACACACATGGTCCTTATTATAAAAGTATAACTTGGGAAGGCTCTCCAAAAATTGAAACTTTCTTAACTAAAGTTTGGGAGCAAGTTAATGATAGCGAAAAAAGCCTTTTCGTAAACTTAAACGAAAAGCACCGCATGGGAATTGCTGCTTTTGGAGGCGAAGAAGTAAAAACAACTAAAGAAGAAACCAAAGTTGATCTTGAAAAAATAAAAAATACGAAAGGGCAAATAGGCAAAACATCCATTGAAGATGTTATGATTGCCATTTCCAAAATTAAGGGTGATCCTGCCAAAGGAGAAAAACTATTTACCCAACAAGGTTGTGTTGCCTGTCATAGTATCAAAAAAGGTGAGGCTTTAAAAGGACCTTATATGGGACAAATTGGCTCTATTATGACGCGTGAGCAAATTGCAGAATCCATATTAAAACCAAACGCATCCATTTCGCAAGGGTTTGCAACAGTAATGATACATACCAAAGACGACAAAAGTTATGCTGGGTTTGTAACTTCAGAGACTCCAGACAAATTGGTAATGCGTAATATCGCTGGACAGGAGTTTACTATAAAAACCAGTGACATTAGTAGTCGGGATGAATTGGAAACATCAATGATGCCTGCCGGGTTGGCCAATGCGCTTTCGTTCGAGGAATTTGCCTCTCTGGTAACTTACTTATCTAAACAGAAAAAGTGATGACATAACATATTCATATAAAAATTCCCAGGTTGTATAACAGCCTGAGAATTTTTATATTTTTTTAATGATAAGAGAAGACTATAAACCTAATCACTCAACCATATCTTCTTCAAAATACCACCACAGACTAGAATCAATAATAGATTTCATTTTAATGATGTCAACACCTTCTTTTAAAAATACCGTAATATTTTCATTAGCTCTATTTTGTCCTACCGTTTCACGAATTTCTATAAAATCTATCTCGTTAAAACGCACCAAATGTCTTTTAATTTTTTCATCTAGCGATTCATCTCCCAAGAAAATTTTAATGGTTTGTTGATTTGGGGAATTTCTAATCTCAGATCTAAAAGGGACGTTCATATGCTCAATTGTTTAGAAAGAATAATTATTTACATGCTATTAAATTACTTAATTATTTCCATAAAATCAATAAAGACTATTCTAAAAATTAACGCTATTGGTAAATCTATTTAAATGTCGAAGTTAAATGTGGCTATTAGTCTAATCGTATTAGTCTTTACATTTCCACTCAACATTGTTTTATACTTATTAACATCTGTTAGCCCTAGCTCGTTTCTTACCTGTATTATTAAATCCAAATAGTCATTTAAGCGAAATGTTGTGCCTGTCCCTAATGCCAAGCCAAAATTATAATCTTCAAAATTTATAAACAATGACATAAGACCGTTTGGTTTCCCCTGATTAAAGTAATTTACAAAACCTCCCCCGTCAACAAAAAATGACCGTTTGTTCCCAAATTTATAACGAATCAGAAATGGTATGTTGAAAAAATCATGCCCTTCCGTTACTGTACTCTCGTAGCTAGAACTATTGTAACTATTATAATATCGGACATCTCTTTTCTTTTTCCATCTTTCAAAATTCACACCCGTAATCACTGAAACAAATGGCTTTAAGGCAACTTCAATATTGACTCCTAAGGTTGGCACCACCATAAAATTCTTGTCGGTTTCGTAATCCATACCTCTTAAGCTAGATACTTGCCCTCCAATATTAGCACCAACTTTCAGATTAATTTGAGAAAAAACACTTGGCAAACTAAATAATGTTACCAAAAGAAAAATATAAAAATTCTTTTTCATCTGTCTAGAATATTTTCGCATTAAACCTTAGGTGACTATTTAAATTTCACCTTTCGGTTTTGTTTTGGGATCCGAAAATACGAATTTTTACACAAATATTCTTCTGTTTTGGAGGGCTTGTTAAATTCATTGCATAAGCCATTTATTCAACTAATTTAAGCGATGTTAAGTCATGGAAAAAAAACGTTTTATCATCGTTCATAGACACAAATAAACCGTTTGTAAACTTACTCCCCAAATCGATCGTCGTTACGTCACAACCATCCGTTTCGGTCGTTCCTAAATTAATTTCCTTTATAAATACATTTGTTTTTAAATCAAAAACATTAAAAGTATGTGCTTGCTGATTGGATACTATTAAAAACCCTTTGTCCGCATATCTTGCAATAGCAATACCTTCTATATCATCCTTAAAATATTCACCTCCAAACAGTGAAATTTCATCATCACCTTGACTAGGGTTAGCATGATATTTTCTTATACCAACACCCTCATCAGAATAATATACAAGTCCTAAAGTATCATCGACTGCTATGGCTTCAATTTCCTTTTGTCCACTAAACGCCCCTATTTTTCTAAGTAATTTTGCTTTTACCCCTAATGAATCTGCTTTCAATTCATATTGATACAAATAACCTTCTTTAGGCCCTTGTTTTCTACTTACAAAAACCGAAACCCGATCTGTAACTGGTTCCTTATAGATTGAAACCCCCATTGGCCGTTTCATTTCTACATTGGTTTCATCTTCAAAAACCTTAAGACCTCCTTGATCCAATGGTTTCATATCGGGAACTGAGTATACACGAATTTGATGTTTTTCTCTTTCAGAGAATACCATAATATCTGTTTTTGTGCTGTCCGACAACTTAAAACCATACTCTACATCTACATTGTTAGGGTAGCTAACATTGGTAAGACTTTTTTCGGCTATAATTTTCCCTTTCAAATCAAAAGCATACACTCCACCATTAACTTCGTCTTTATCTGTACCAAATACAATACTTTGTTCTGGATTGTCTTTATTTACCCAAATAGCAGGGTCATCGGTGTCGTGAGGTGTTTTTTCGGTAACTGTTACCGCTACAATTTCGGGCAATTTACTAACGCATGCGAGAAAACACACAACAACGCCAAAAACAATATTTGCCTTTAGTTTATTCATTGTTATCTTCACTTTTACTTTTTCTTAAACAAATCATATTTCAAACCAAAAGTTAAGCGCCTACCATAGTATTCGCTTTGCATTGTCCTATTTTTTATGCCTTGGTAATAACGCAATGGTTGATCTGTTATGTTATTAAAATCGAAATACACGCTTAAGTTTTCATTGATTGCTACATTAGCATTAAAATCTAAAAAGAATTGTTCGTCGTAATACCTGTCTTCAAAAGGGCGTCCTCCAATCTCATCTATATAGGCATCAGAAAAATTACTTGATAAACGCACGCTTATTCTTTTACTTGCATAACCCAAAGAGGCATTAAACATATTGGGGGCTGTATTGGGCAAATCTAAATCTGTACGGGTTTCTCCGTCCTCATTTCTAACTCCATTTGCATTGGATGTTAAATGGGTATAGTTAAGATAAAGGCTGAAATTTTTAGCAAAACCGGGCAAGAAATCCAACTTTCGTTGCAGGGCAAATTCAAACCCTAATACAGATGCATCATCCCCATTTAAAGGCTGATATACATCAAAGCCAGTTGTTCCGTTACCAAAAGAATCGTCTGTAGTTTCTGTTTGAAACGTATAAATGAAATCGTTAATTCTTTTATAGAATGCTCCTCCAGAAATGATTCCTACATTCTTAAAATAATGCTCAGCCATAAGATCAAAATTCATGGATGTTGTTGGATCTAAATCAGCATTACCGACAAAAATTTCTTCATCTCCCAAAACGACATCCAAGGTTGGCACCAAGTCTACATAATTAGGCCTGGCTAAGGTATTTGTCCAAGCAAATCTTAAAATGGTTCTATCTGTTAAATCATATTTAAAATGAATTCCAGGAAGTACATTAACATAAGAGCTTTCCTCAGTAATTTGTCCTATAACATTTTCTTCATCTTCAATCTGGTTTCCCGTAGCTGTAATTTTTGTTGTTTCTATTCTTATCCCTAAAAGCATGCTTAGATTGTCTGATAGTTTTTGACTTACCATCGCATATCCAGCAAAAACATTTTCCTCTACGTCAAAATTGGCTCTTAAATATTCATCTGGCACATCTTCTCCTTCAAACTGTGTTGCATCATTTAAATTAAGACCACCTATAAACTCTGGTGTTGCAAACGACCCAACAAGATACTGTTCTCCTGCTAAGAAATCTGGATCTGAATAATCTCTTGTTGGTATACCTCCCAGAAAATCGAAAGTCGAGCTCTCTGGGCTATACTCCATAAAATTATTGTTCCTATTCTTATTTTTTAATCTAGCACGTGCACCAAACTTTAGAAACCCCTCTTCTTGGTTAAACATATGTAGTGGCAATTGAAAATTTGCAAATACATTAAAATCTTCTTCTTCGGTATATTGGTTCTCTTCTGTCAGTTCGTCAAATTCAAAATTATTGTAGGCAGCATCTTCAGCACTTAAAGGAGTATATAAAGGAAATTCAGAATCATTATTATAAGACACTGCATATTCGCTTTCATATTCTAAATAACGTTCATTTAATCGCTCTTCAGAGGCTTTTGCAAATGACGCCATCCAGTCTATTTGTAATTTATTAACCAAGTGATCGCCTCCTAAACTAAAATTGTACATACGTTGATCTTCTAAACGTCTGTTTTTATTTCGACTATTATCAATCCCTCCTTTTGATTGTCTTTTAGCTTCAACTGGAAAAGACGTTAAATATCCATTTGTATCTACTGTAAAATCTCCCGGCTCTATATCTTCCCCATCTAAGATTTCATGTTCTAATCGAAACCTGTTTTCACGATCATCCCTCCAGTTATAGATGGATTTAAAATAAATATTATTGTTATCATTAAACTGATAATCTAAATTCGCCGAAAAACTACGTCTTATACGTTGTACCAAATACTCTCTAATTTCAAATACTTTAGCATAAGGGTTTACGCTAACTTCTTCCAGATTATCTTCATCGTCAAAAGCATTGTATTCAAATTCATCTTCCCATTCTGCCTCAAAATTATCACTACCAAAATCGTTATCATTAAATGATGCTGACAACATCCAACCAAACTTCATATCCTTGGATCGGTCACCTAATAAAAAAGCGCCATTCAAGATTTTTTTATTGGTAATATAATTCACTCCCGATCCGGCCGTAGCAGATAAACGAAATCCCTGGGGAGATGTTCTGGTTATTAAATTTACTGAACCACCAAGTGCATCGGCATCCATATCTGGAGTTACTGCTTTATTAACTTCAATGGTTTGGATCATATCGGACGGGATTAAATCCATTTGAACATTTCTATTATCGCCTTCTGCCGAAGGAATGCGGCTACCATTTAAAGTCACCGAGTTTAATTGCGGAGCTAAACCTCTCACTATAATATTTCTTGCTTCTCCTTGATCTACTTGCATTGTTATACCCGGAATACGCTTAACAGCATCGCCTATATTGGCATCGGGGAACTTTCCAATTTGATCGGTAGAAACGATATTAGTAATGTTCTGCTTGTTTTTTTGAGTGTTTAACGCACGTGATTGCCCCCCAAGACCATAGGTAGTTACAATCACTTCATCTAGTTCCGTATTTTGGGATGACAGCTCTAAATTTAAAACAACTGTAGTACTTGCTACTACGTGAATCTCCTTTTTAACATCTGAATAACCTAAGTATTTAACGGTTACTTCCTGATTGCCTTCTGGCACATTTATAAGTATAAATTTACCTTCAAAATCAGATATGGCTCCTTTGTTTAAAGTCTCTATTAGCACAGTCGCTCCTGGTATGGCTATACCGTATTCGTCTGCTATTATCCCTTGTATATTGCCTTTTTGGGAAAATCCGTTAATCGAAAAAATCAATAGTGTTGTTAAAGTAAAAAAATATTTCATTATAAGCTGATTAAAGTTTGACGCTAAATAATGAAATAGGGCATAAAATTACTTTAAGCCAAAATAAAGCTTGTGTTAAAATGAGAACGAAAAAATCTGTATTTAACAATAATTAAATATTAGGATAACCACCTAATAAAAAAAGCCCTTTCTGAAAACAGAAAGGGCTTTGATTTTCTAAAGAATTAATTTCTTAAGCCTCAAAAGGCTCAATAGAAACATAAGACTTATTATCTTTTTTCTTTGTGAACTTCACAACACCGTCAACTTTAGCGTGTAATGTATGATCTTTTCCAGCATATACATTCTCGCCTGGGTGGTGAGTATTACCTCTTTGTCTAACGATAATGTTGCCAGCTATTGCAGCCTGACCACCAAAAATCTTAACACCTAAGCGTTTCGATTCTGATTCTCTACCGTTTTTCGAACTTCCGACTCCTTTTTTATGTGCCATTTTATTTCGATTTTAGATTTTAATTTAACTTAAAGCAGCTATTAAATCGGCTTTCTTCATAGAAGAAATTCCTTCAATACCTTTAGCTTTTGCCATCTCTTTTAATTCAGCCACTGTTAATTTGCTTAAATCTTGAGAAGCTTCTGCCTTAGGGGCTTCAGCTTTAGGGGCAGCTTTTTTAGTTGCTTTTGCTGGGGCAGCTTTCTTAGCTCCAGAAGCAGCTATACTTTCAATTACAATTTCTGTTAAAGCTTGACGATGACCGTTCTTAACGCGGTAACCCTTACGTCTTTTCTTTTTGAAAACTATAACTTTATCACCTTTTAGGTGCTTTAAGACTTTTGCTCCTACCTGAGCTCCGTCTATAGCTGGGGCGCCTACAGTTACATTGTCCCCATCTGCAACAAGAAGTACATTATCGAAAGCTACTTGCTTTCCTTCTTCTGTTTGTAAACGGTTAACAAAAACTTTTTGGTCTTTTACAACTTTAAATTGTTGCCCTGCTATCTCTACAATTGCGTACATAGCGTAACGTTTTATTAATTAATTTGTTCAAAAAATGAGTGCAAATATACTGCTAATTAATTAAACTACAAACGTTTTCTTCACTTTGAAGACATATTTCCGCTATTTTTAAGGAGCTGCATTACAGCAAGCGTTGCAACGACAGTCGTTGCGAAGCCCATAACAGCTACTATAAAGGTTACCATCCCTATATCTGTATTAAAACCACCGTGAATGGTTTTAAACAATTGCCCCAAAAAACCAACATTAATTTCTGTGGCATAAAACAAAAAGAAGATGGTAAAAAACAATGTAGCAATAAAGCCCGTAATCAATCCTGTTTTAAAGCCTTCTCCATAAGAAAAAGCCTCTGGATGCTGCAACTTTGTTATACGAACAGCTTCATATATTCCCAATGCAGTAATAACGGCATTAAAAAAACTAAATACAGGATTTATATGCTTATTGAATAATGCTAGAATTAAAAAATATGCAATTAAGACGGCACTAGTAACAAGACCAAATCGAACGGTTAATGATAATTTTTTCATACGTTAAAATTTTAATAATCATCAGATTTTATGTTAATTATAAAATCGAGAACGCATACAACCGCTACGCTCTCACATTAAAAATTTTAAACATTCCCTTTTATGAAAAAATGCTCAAAATTTATTAATGTTCGTTTCATCTCTACACAATTTGATTCTCTTAAATTTCGTAAAAATTTATGTATTAAAATAATTTTAGCATTATTAATTTGCTCAAAAGGAACATTTTAAAGTCGAATCTTTTTGAAATTGCAAAGTCTCAAAGCCTTGTTTTTCAAAAACCTTAGGCAACCAAAAGTTTAATTTTTGGCACAATAAACAGTAATATTTTCTACTTTTGCATAGTATAAATGCTCATTAAAAAGAAACGGGCGCGAACTTCTTAAGAGGCATAAAATTTTAAACACATGAAAACAACAAAAACAATTATAACTGTTACACTTGTTCTTTTAAGTTTTTTTAACTGTAAAAACGAGACGAAACCAGAAATTAAAACAGTGTCCATTGAATCTACTGAAACGGCTAAAACCTTAGATCCAAACGCAACTTATGCAAAAGCAGAGTTTACCATTGATGGAATGACCTGCGCCATTGGATGTGCCAAAACCATTGAAAAAAAGATTTCCAAAATGGAAGGTGTAAAGGAAGCTACTGTAGACTTTGATAGAAAGCTAGCTATGGTCGAATATAACGAAGCTAAAGTAACGCCTGTATTACTTGAAGAAACAGTAACTAAAGTTTCTGATACTTATAAAGTTAGTGACATGAAAACTGTTGAAACCTTTTCTTCTAAGGAAACTAAATAGTTAAGTTGTCTTGTAAAGCTTAAAAAAAAGCGCCTTATTTTTATATAAAAGTAAGGCGCTTTTTAAATAACTTATTTTCTTTTTTGAATTGCCCTACGGTGCTGGATTAGGGATTACCGCATGCACTTCGTTAATTTGACCTAATATTACTTCACTTAAACTAATATCTATACTAGCTATATTTTCCTTTAGTTGCTCTAAATTTGTGGCTCCAATAATATTACTTGTTACAAATGGTTGTTGCGTAACGAAAGCCAATGCCATCTGAGCTAAAGTCATCTGGTTGGCTTCTGCTATTTTTAAATAAAGCCTTGTTGCTTCTGTAGCCTGTTCACTACTATATCTTGCAAATCTAGGAAACAGCTTAAGTCTGGCATTTTCTGCAGCCGTCCCTTTTATATATTTTCCTGATAGCACTCCAAAAGCCATGGGCGAATAGGCTAACAAGCCTATATTTTCTCGTATTGAAATTTCTGCTAAATCACCTTCAAAAACCCTGTTTATCAAGGAATATGCATTTTGAATGGTGCACATTCTAGGCAATGCGTTTTTCTTTGCTTCTTCCAAATAACGCATCGTCCCCCATGAACTTTCATTGGACACCCCTATATGCCTAATCTTACCTGCTTTTATATTTTCTTGAAGTGCATGAAGTATTGTGTTGAAATTATCTTTCCAAACCTCATCTTTATCGTATTTAAAATCCCTAACCCCAAACCTATTGGTATCGCGTTCTGGCCAATGTAACTGATACAAATCTATATAATCGGTTTGCAATCGTTTTAACTCCGCATTTATAGCTTCATCTATAGCCTCTTTACTAAAACCTGTCGTACGGATATGCGCAGTATAATCGCCTATCCCTGCAATTTTAGAGGCTAAAACCACTTTATCCCTATTTCCTGTCTTTTTTAGCCAAGTTCCAATTATTTTACTTGTTCGACCTTGTGTTTCTGCAGAAGCAGGAACAGGATATAATTCGGCTGTATCGATAAAGTTTATGCCTTGTTTAAATGCATAATCTAATTGCGCATGTCCTTCAGCTTCTGTATTTTGGTTTCCCCAGGTCATCGAACCCAAGCATATTTTACTAACTTTTATATTGGTATTGGGTAGTGTTGTATATTTCAAACGTTTAAATTTTAGTTATTTATCTTTTACGGTTATTCTTTAAAGATAAAACCTTTTGGGACTATAGTCCCAAAAGGTTTTATCTAGCTTTAATCTATTTTTGTATTTCTTTTAAAAGCATTGCTTCATCTAAGCTGTTTTGAACATGATGTTAATAACTATAACACCCTAATTCTCGTTCAATAATTTTGACAACTCATCTAATTTTGGTGTTAATATCACCTCAATACGCCTGTTTTTAGCTTTGCCCTCAGGAGTGTCATTTGTTGCTACAGGAGCAAATTCGCCACGTCCTGCCGCTGTAAGGTTTTCGGGGTTAATAGCTGTGTTTTCTCTTAAAATATTTACAATAGCAGTAGCACGTTTGGTTGACAAATCCCAGTTACCATCCAACTGCCCACTGCCTTTGTAAGGCACGTTATCGGTATGTCCTTCTATTAAAATAGCAATATCTGGATTTACGGCCAACACACTACCTAATTGTTCAACAGCTTTTCTTCCTTCGGTTCCTACAGCCCAGCTACCAGAACCAAACAACAGTTTATTTTCCATTGAAACATACACTTTTCCATCACGCTGCTCTACTGTTAATCCCTTACCTTCAAAATCGGTTAATGCTCTTGAAACTGCATTTTTTAATTGTGTCATAGCAGCATCTTTTGCGGCAATAACATTTTCTAATTCGGCTACACGATTAGAACGTTCTTCCAACTCTCTCTTAAGTTTTGCCAAACGCTCATTTTCGGCTGCCAATGCATCTTCTTTAGCTTCAAGTTGTGCTAAAAGCTCCCTATTTCTTTGGGAATTTTTAGCAATGGCAGCTGAACTGTTTTTCTCTAAAGCTTCGTACGACGCCTTCAAATTATCATAACTGGCCTTGGTTGCATTATAATCACTCAATAATCTATCGCGTTCAGTAACCGTTTCATCATATGCCTCTTTGAGTTGTTTAAGCTCGTATTCGGCTGCATTTTTTGCATCTAAAAGCGTATTGTTATCTCTAGAAAGCTTTCTGTTTTCTTTCTTTAAGTTTTCGTATTTCCCTTCTAACTCCTTATAAACTTTTGGGGATACACATGAGGCCAAAAGCATCAATGTAATTACTGATAATGAAATCTTTTTAATCATTTTTATTGGGTTCTATTTATTATTAATATAAAATTAAGAAGCTTCGCTTTCAATATCTACCAAGATAGGACAGTGGTCACTATGCACTGCTTCTGAAAGTATAACGGCTCGTTTTATTTTTTCTTGTAAAGACTGGGAAACCATAGCATAATCTAATCGCCATCCTTTATTATTAGCCCGTGCATTAGCACGGTAACTCCACCAACTGTACTGTTGTTTTCCCTGATTTAAATACCGGAATGAATCTATAAATCCACTATCTATAAAATTACCAATCCACTCACGTTCTACGGGTAAAAAACCAGAGACCTTACTTAGTCCCTTTGGGTTATGAATATCGATCTCTTCGTGACAGATATTATAATCGCCACAAATAATAAGATTGGGCACGTCTTTTTTTAGTTCATTTATATAATCTTGAAAAAGCGCCATGTACTCTAATTTATGATCCAAACGTGCATCATTGGTACCTGATGGCAAATACAAGCTCATTACCGAAATACCATTAAAATCGGCGCGAATATTACGTCCTTCAAAATCCATCGATTCAATACCTGTACCATATTCAACATGATCTGGCTCTACTTTACTCAAAATAGCAACACCACTATATCCTTTTTTTTGGGCACTAAACCAATAATTGTATTTATATCCAAGTTCTGTAAAAACATTTAAATCCAACTGTTCTTTTAACGCTTTTATTTCCTGTAAACATACAACATCTGGGTTAGCGCTTTTGAGCCAATCTAAAAAACCTTTATTAATTGCTGCCCGAATGCCGTTTACATTATACGATATAATATTCATTATTATTTCTTCCTTTTTAAATTACTAACCTTCAATTCGTTTGATGTTATTCTTTATGAAAAAAATCAAATTTTAGCTAAATTAAATAATGCCTTACTTTTACACTATTATTTTTCGTTCGATTTAACCAAAACTATCAACAAAATATTTTATGCTAATTACAGTTTAAGTATCTAATGAGATATCTCGTATTTTTACTTATTTTTTTGTTAGCTCATTGTATAACAGCTCAAGATCTAACCTCTAATTACGTTACTAAAAAAGTAGCTGTAAAAGACACCGTTCTTATCGACAGTGTTAGCATCAATCCAAATACTTTTTCGATTACAAGAAAAAATCATACCACAATCGATTCAAGTTACTATAAAATTGATTTCTCCAAAGCTTTTTTAACATTTATCAGACCCATAGATACCGACAGTATTATTATCAGTTATCTCAAATACCCTGATTTTTTAACGAAAACCTACAAACAATTAGACGATTCCATCATACTAAGCAATAACAATAATGCACAAACATTGTACAAACTAACACAACCTAGTGAATCCAAAATCTTTACTCCTTTTGATGGTCTAACCACTTCTGGAAGTATTTCCAGAGGTGTAACTATTGGCAATAACCAAAATTCTGTTCTAAACAGCGAACTTGACCTTCAAATTACAGGAAAACTAAATGATAAAGTTGCATTGAGAGCCTCCATCCAAGATGCCAATATCCCACTACAAGAAAGCGGTTACTCACAGCGTTTAGATGAATTCGACCAAGTTTTTATTGAGCTTTATAGCGACCGCTGGAATATTCGCGCCGGGGATATCGACCTACAAAACAAAGACTCCTACTTTGCTAACTTTTCTAAGCGTGTACAAGGTCTGTCGGTTCAAGCTAGTATTGACAACGAATCCTCTGAAACACATTTGTTTGCATCCGGTGCTTTGGTTCGCGGACAATTTACAAGAAGTCAATTTTTAGCTCAAGAAGGCAATCAAGGACCTTATAAACTTCAAGGACAAAATGGAGAGCTTTTTGTTCTTATTGTTTCGGGAAGTGAAACGGTATATGTTAACGGTGTAGCTGTTAAACGTGGTGAAGACCAAGACTACATAATAGATTACAATGCTGGCGAGATTACATTTAACGCCACATTTCCCATAACATCCGAAATGCGTATAACAGTCGATTACCAATTTAGCGAGCGTAACTATTCCCGATTAGTAGCTTATGGCGGTGGAACGATTAAAAGTAAAAAACTGGACATAGGTATTTCGGTATATTCTGAAAATGATGCTAAAAATCAACCCTTACAACAAAACCTTTCTGAAGAACAAGTAGAAATATTATCGAATGCCGGTGATGATAAAAATTTAATGGCAGCCCCTTCTGAAATACTGGAATCTCCCAACGACAATAGAATCCTTTACAAAAAAAAGCTTATTAACGGCATAGAAGCTTTTGTGTTTTCAAATAATCCAGACGACACCCTATACCGTGTCACTTTTACTCAGGTAGGCTCCAACCAAGGTGATTACATTTTAAAGAATAGCAATACAATCGATAATATTTACGAGTATATAAGTCCTATTGCGGGAATACCACAAGGTAATTATGCACCTATCGTACAACTCATTGCACCCGTAAAACTACAAATGGCTGTTGTTAACGGACGCTACAAACCATCTGAAAAAACCATTGTTCACTTTGAAGCGGCAGGTAGTAAGAATGACCTAAACCTTTTTTCCAATCTTGACGACAACAATAACAATGGCTTTGCCGGAAAACTAAAAATAACCCATACCCTTATAAAAAATGACAGTCTTTGGACTTTAAATGCTTTTGCAGATACCGATTATATCCATAAGCAGTTTAAAACCATTGAACGCCTATATAATGCCGAATTTTACAGAGATTGGAACATTAAAGATCCTTTAGGGAATCAACACCTTTTTATAACTGGCTTAAACCTAAACCACCCTAAAAAGGGACTCATTAATTATCAACTGGAGCATTTAGAGTTTTCTGAAAATTTTAACGGCAACAGACATGTCTCTAATATTGATTTACTTTTAAACAAATTTCGTCTGGTTTCCCATTCTAGCTTTTTAAACGCTACATCCAATATAAATACCTCTACATTTTTACGATCTTATAACACCATTACCTACGGGATGCAAAAAAGTTGGTTGGGCACTAAAATTGCCATAGAGCACAATGAACAAAAAGACAAAAACACAGATATTTTAACGCCTTTAAGCCAAAAATTTAAATCTTATCAACTCTTTATGGGCTTTGGAGACAGCACCAAAATATTTACAGAAATAGGCTATAGACATAGAATAAATGACAGTATCAGGAATAATGAACTAACTAAGGTAAACACTTCCAATACCTACTATTTAAAATCTAAATTAATCCAAAACACCAATACATCGCTTTCTCTATACGCCAATTACCGAACACTAAACAATACGGACAAAAGCATTAACAATGAGCAATCCATAAACTCCCGACTACAATACAATCAAAAGCTGTTCAAGCAACTGATGCAATGGAACACCATTTTTGAAACCAATTCGGGAACTTTACCTCAACAGGACTTCACTTATATTGAAGTAGAACCTGGCCAAGGCTCTTATACATGGATTGACTATAACAACAATGGCATTCAAGAACTTGAAGAGTTTGAGCTGGCAAAATTTCAGGATGAAGGCAAATACATTCGTGTATTACTACCCAATCGTGTTTATGTAAAAACCCATCAAAACAGATTAAGTCAAACACTAACCATCAATCCGGCCCACTGGTCTGTTTCTGAAAATAAATCTGAAAAATTCTGGTCGCATTTTTACAACCAAACCAGTTATTTAATTAACAGAAAAATTAAACGAGATGGTAACAATTTTAACCTGAATCCGTTTGACGTAAACATTAACAACCAACTAGGGCTACAATTAAACTTTAGAAATGTGTTGTTTTTTAATAGGGGAAAACAACATTATACGAGTTCCTACACTTACCTTTCTAATTCATCAAAAAACACATTATCAATTGGATTTATTTCTAACAGTTTAAAAAGCCATCAACTTAACTTTAACCATAAGTTTTCCGAAAGCTGGCTAGTAAATTTGCTAACTATCTTTGAAGTTAATGAAAGTATTAGTGAAAACTTTCCAAGCAAAAATTATAATTTTGATGAAACACGTTTTAGCCCTAAATTATCCTATTTGTTTGGTGACACATCCAGTTTTAGTATGTTTTATCAACTGGCCACAAAAGACAATACCATTGGAAGCCTAGAGTCCCTGAATCAACAAAAATATGGAGTCGCCTTTAGTTTTTCCAACAAGCAAAAAGGAGCCATTAATGGTGAATTCAATTATTTCTCAAATGCTTTTAATGGCAGCTCGAATACCCCTGTATCATACCAAATGCTCGAAGGCTTGCAACCTGGAAAAAACTTTACTTGGAGCCTATTGGCTCAAAAAAAGCTAACCAATTTCTTAGACCTCAACCTAAGTTACTTTGGCAGAAAAACAGAAACCAGCAAAACCATACATACTGGATCGGTTCAGCTAAAAGCCTATTTTTAAAATGTAGAGCAATCCACCTTATTTAATATCGAAACAATAACCTTAACAGCTTCTATGTAGAATGCTGGCTGTATGTTTTCATAGTCATCCGTTGGTTCGTGATAATCCTCGTGATCTACAACACCAAAGTATAAAAAGGGAATGCCTTTTCTATGAAACCAGGCATGATCGGAAGAGTAAACCCAGTTTTCACCCCTTTTGGCACCATCGTAGCCAACACTAAGCTTTATATTATTAAACGACTCCAAGTTTTTAATAATATAATCCAATGACTTATTATACCGAGAACCAACAACAAACAACTCCTTATTATCACTTCTACTAATCATATCCATATTAATATTTGCCTTTATTTTGTTTAAAGGTACCACTGGATGATTTACAAAATACTTAGATCCTTGGAGTTCTAATTCTTCAGCATCAAAAGCCACCAAGATGATTGAGTGTTTGGGCGGATTATTTTTTAAATATTCAGCCACACTAAACAATGCTCCCACACCCGATGCGTTATCGTCGGCTCCATTGTAAATACGACCTTGTTTAATCCCTTCATGATCGTAATGCGCACTAATTACGATATACTTTTCGGGAAACGTGCTCCCTTTAATCTGCCCTAAAACATTTACGCCATGAAATGTTTCCTTCCCTTTTACAAAAGAAAACGGTTGTTCGTAGGTCTCTCCTATTGGCAAAACATTTAAGGCATGGAATTGATTGATTATATATTTCTTTGTCTTTATTGCTCCTTCGGTTCCTGTTCGCCGCCCTTCGAACGCATCGGACGACAGCGTCTTTACATGTTGCAACATTAAGTTTTCATTAAACAACAAAGTATCCTTTGGTTTGTTTTGAGCAAAACAAATAACAACAGAGGGCAAGCAAGCAACAAGTATAGCAATTATTAGCTTATAATACATCCTAGCGTTTAATTTAGAATCAAATCTAACTAAAAATCCCAAGCATAAGCCTGGGATTCAAATATTATTAAAAAATGTGTTCTAAAAACAACTATTTTAAAGAAGCTTTCATAAGCTCTCTATTCATACGAGCAATATTGTCCAGAGAAATACCTTTAGGACATTCTATCTCACACGCTCCTGTATTAGTACAGTTACCAAAACCTTCCAAATCCATTTGTGCAACCATGTTTTTAACACGATCGACGGCTTCAACCTGTCCTTGTGGCAATAATGCATATTGCGAAACCTTAGCCCCCACGAATAACATAGCAGACGAATTTTTACAGGTAGCTACACAAGCACCACAACCAATACAAGTAGCTGCGTCCATAGCTTCATCGGCAGCATGCTTAGAAATAGGAATCGCATTAGCATCCTGAGTGTTTCCAGAAGTATTTACAGAAATGTACCCTCCCGCTTGCTGAATACGTTCAAACGAAGATCTGTCGACAACTAAATCCTTAATTACAGGAAAAGCAGCTGCCCTAAATGGTTCGATAGTAATGGTATCACCATCATTGAACATACGCATGTGTAATTGACATGTGGTTACACCTCTATCAGGTCCATGTGCTTCCCCGTTAATATACATAGAACACATCCCACAAATACCTTCACGACAATCGTGGTCGAAAGCTACAGGCTCTTCACCTGCATTTACCAATTGCTCGTTTAGAACATCCATCATTTCTAAAAAGGACATATGCTCTGAAATATCAGTAACCTTATAATCTACCATTTGTCCCTTTGAAGCGGCATCTTTTTGTCTCCAAATCTTTAGTGTCAGATTCATAATCTTGAGTTATTAGTTAATGGTTAATCGTTGTTAGTGCCTTTATTTACCAAATAATTGATGTAACCATTTAATATTCTTATTGTTTCTATAATTTCATTCCTTAATTCTTTAGTGACAAATTCATCAATATAGCCTTCATCATTTGCCACAATAATTTGGTCTAAAACCTCATATAAAGATCCTCTTGCTGTTCTACAAAATTGGGCATTTTCTTTATAGTGATATCTACCATAACCTTCAGCTATATTATGGGTTACAGATCTCGAAGCCCTTATAATTTGAGCTGTTAATGCAAACTTTTCTTCCTTTGGAAACTGTTTAACAAGTTTTGAAATTTTATTTCTTAAATCTCTAGCTTTCTTCCAACAGTTTAAATCTTCAAAAGTTTGAATATCATTACCCATAACACTGTTAACTATTAACCAATAACAATTAACTACTTATAACTCCTCTGCTTTAACTCGATATCCTTAAACTCCAATTGTTCTTTGTGTAAAACTGCATCCGCTGGATCCCCTTTATATTCCCAAGCTGCAACAAATGCGAAATCTTTATCATTACGCTTAGCCTCACCTTTTTGCTCACCACTTTCTTCAACAGACTCTTCCCTAAAGTGCCCGCCACATGATTCTTCTCGCATTAGAGCATCCTTAGCAAACAATTCACCTAACTCTAAAAAGTCAGCTACACGCCCTGCTTTTTCCAATTCTGGGTTCATTTCGTTCGCAGACCCCGGTACTTTAACATCTTTCCAAAACGCTTCACGAATGGCTTTGATCTCAGCCATAGCTTCGTTTAAGCCTTTTTCATTACGAGCCATACCTACTTTATCCCACATCACTTTTCCTAAACGCTTATGGAAATAGTCAACAGACTTTGTTCCTTTATTGTTAATGAAGAAATCTATTCTATCTTTAACCGCTTTTTCAGCTTCATCAAACTCTGGTGAATCGGTTGGTATTTTCCCTGTTCTAATATCATCAGCCAAATAATCCCCTATCGTATAAGGCAACACAAAATAGCCATCAGCTAAACCTTGCATTAATGCCGAAGCCCCTAAACGGTTAGCACCATGGTCTGAGAAATTGGCCTCACCTATACAATAACAACCTGGTATGGTTGTCATTAAGTTATAGTCTACCCAAACACCTCCCATTGTATAATGTGTAGCTGGGTAAATCATCATAGGTGTTTTATATGGGTTTTCATCCACAATTTTCTCATACATTTGGAATAGATTACCATATTTGGCTTCCACAATTTTCTCACCAAGCTCTGTAATCTTTTCTTTAGAAGGGTTTTGTATGTTATGGATTTTAGCCTGTTCTTTCCCATAACGTTCAATAGCAGAAGCAAAATCTAAATACACAGCTTCTCCAGTAGCATTTACTCCGTAACCAGCATCACAACGTTCTTTAGCTGCTCTGGAAGCCACATCACGCGGCACTAAGTTACCAAAAGCAGGATAACGTCTTTCTAAATAATAATCGCGTTCGTCTTCCGATAAATCAGTCGGTTTTTTTCGCCCTTCACGAATGGCCTTAACATCATCCATATTTTTAGGAACCCAAATACGCCCATCATTACGTAACGATTCCGACATCAATGTTAATTTAGACTGATAATCGCCTGATCTTGGAATACAAGTTGGATGGATTTGCGTATAACATGGGTTGGCAAAATAAGCTCCTTTTTTATGAATCTTCCAAGCTGCGGTGGCATTAGACCCCATGGCATTAGTTGACAAGAAGTATACATTTCCATATCCTCCCGAAGCAACTACTACAGCATGAGCCGAATGACGCTCAATTTCACCTGTCACCAAATTCCTGGCAATAATACCTCGAGCCTTACCATCCACTACGACTACATCGAGCATTTCATGACGATTGAACATTTCAATCTTCCCACGAGCAATTTGACGATTCATTGCTGAATAAGCCCCCAATAATAATTGCTGACCTGTTTGCCCTTTTGCATAAAATGTTCTTGAAACCAAAACACCTCCAAAAGAACGGTTATCTAACAACCCACCATAATCACGAGCAAATGGCACACCTTGAGCAACACATTGATCAATGATATTGGCAGACACTTCTGCCAAACGGTATACGTTCGCTTCACGAGACCTATAATCGCCTCCTTTTACAGTGTCATAAAACAACCTATATGTTGAATCCCCGTCTCCCTGGTAATTCTTAGCAGCATTAATTCCTCCTTGTGCCGCAATGGAATGTGCACGACGAGGCGAATCTTGATAAGCAAACGCTTTTACATTATAGCCCAACTCTGCTAAAGTAGCAGCAGCTGAACCACCTGCTAATCCTGTTCCAACAACAATAACATCTATATGACGCTTGTTCGCAGGGTTCACTAAGTTTATTTTGTTTTTATAATCTGTCCATTTATCTTTAATTGGACCTTTTGGTACTTTTGAATCTAAAGCCATAATATACTAAGATTAATGGTGATTAAGATGATGGAAAATAGCTATAATAATAAACCCTACAGGTATTACTATTGAATAAGCTTTTCCAATATTCTGTAATGTTTTCTTTCTCCCAGCCGTAGCTCCCATCGATTGGAATGCCGATGTAAATCCATGCAATAAATGCAATGCCAAAAACACAAACGCTAAAGCATAAGCCGCTACTCTTACCGGACTTACAAATTTACCTTGCAGTTCATGAAAATACCTATAGCCTTCAACACCTTCATGCACACCAGACCAATCGCCTTTAATAAACTTGGTGTTTATTTCTGGAAACCAAAAATCGATAAAGTGTAGCACAATGAATGCCAGAATAGCCAGACCACTCCAAACCATATTTCTACTCATCCATGACGAATTAGCCGCACCGTTGTTTTTAGCATATGTAATTTTTCTTGCACTTTTGTTTTTAAGCTCTAGCACAAATCCCATAACAAAATGGAAAACAACACCAAATATCAGCACAGGTTGCAAAACAAATTGAATCAACCAATTAGTCCCCATAAAGTGAGACACTTCATTAAAAAGTTCTGCACTAAAAACAGACAAAGAATTGATCACAAAATGCTGCAATAAAAAAAACATTAGGAAAAAAGCAGAAAGCGCCATAGCGACTTTTCTTCCTATCGAAGATTTGAAAAATCCACCCATTTTTTACATAGTTAGTTTATACTGACGCAAATGTAATGAGCAAGCGTAATTATAACAAGTTTTATATGGTCTTTTATTATGTATTTAGAATGGTTTTAAAAAAGAGCGTTTACTTATAACAGAACTACTACATATTGATTGTTAACTCCCCAATATGGAGGCATACTAAAATTGAAAAACTACATAAACCAACCTTAGCTTCTAACTTCCCATTAACCAATAACTATTAACCTTTAACTTAACAATAAACATATCGGCTCTCTTTTTTTTATTGCTTGAAACATATTATGTAATTTTGAAAAATTTTGAATAAAGAACACCTCTATAACATTAACCCTTCTTTCAATAAAAACACAAAAGAGACATTGCTTTTACCTTAAATTAAAAAAACTGAACAATGAAGTATCATAAAATAGACCAACAACTATTTATAAAAAACAGAAAAAATTTCACGGCTAACATGACTCCTAACAGTTTAGCTGTTTTTAACTCTAACGACATCTATCCGATTAGCGCAGACAGCACTATGCCTTTTCAACAACATCGCGATATTCTTTACCTAAGCGGTATCGATCAAGAAGAAAGTATTCTGGTTTTATTTCCAGATTGCCCAAAAGAAAAACATCGCGAAATATTATTCTTAAAAGAAACAAACGAACTTATTGCTATTTGGGAAGGCGAAAAATTAACTAAAGAACAAGCATTTGAAACCAGCGGCATCAAAACCATTTACTGGTTACAGGACATGGAAAAGATCATGTTCGAACTCATGACTCAGTGTGAAACGGTATATATTAACACCAACGAGCACTACCGCGCCAATGTTGAAACAGAAACTAGGGAAGACCGCTATACAAAATGGCTAAAAAACAGATACCCTGCACATGCTGTAGCCAAAAGCAACCCTATATTACAACGTTTACGTTCTGTTAAAGATCCTATAGAAATAGATCTTATCCAAGAAGCGTGCAACATCACCGAAAAAGGATTTCGTCGTGTCCTTAACTTTTTAAAACCGGGTGTTTGGGAATATGAAATTGAAGCCGAATTTATGCACGAATTTTTAAGAAATCGATCCAAAGGTTTTGCTTATACGCCTATTATTGCTTCTGGCAACAATGCCAATGTATTACATTATATAAACAACAACCAACAATGTAAAGCTGGCGATCTGTTATTACTGGATACTGCTGCTGAATACGCCAACTATTCCAGTGATTTAACACGTACCATCCCAGTATCGGGGTGTTTTTCCGACAGGCAAAAAGACGTGTACAATGCCGTGAATAGAATAAAAAAGGAAGCCACTAAACTTCTTGTCCCAGGATCCGACTGGACAGAATATCATGCTGAAGTTGGTAAAATGATGACATCGGAATTACTTGGACTGGGACTACTTGACAAAGCCGATGTACAAAATGAAAACCCAGACTGGCCTGCTTACAAAAAATATTTTATGCATGGCACATCGCATCACATGGGATTAGACACTCATGATTATGGTATTTTAACCGAACCCATGCAGGCAAACATGGTATTTACGGTAGAGCCAGCCATCTATATACCCGACGAAGGTTTTGGAATCCGTTTAGAAGACGATGTTGTTATCCAAGAAAATGGTGAACCTTTTAATTTAATGAGAAACATCCCTATTGAAATTGAAGAGATAGAGGACATCATGAATTCTTAACAATAAAAAATCGGGATCGTTAAAACGATCCCGATTGCTAACAATACCAAATCTTTCAATTTATAGAGTGACTAATTCAAATAAATAATCGTTTAGCTTGCTAAGTGTCGTTATTTTATCTTTCGAGTTGATTAACAACGATATATTATTGTTACTTCCCCCATACGAGATCATTCTAATTTTTACATCCTGAAGTATCTGAAACAATTTATAGGTATCAGAATGCTTCACAATTGAGTGCCCCACCAAACACACAATAGTTTGGTTTTTATCAACTTCAATAGAAGCAAATGTTTCTAAGGCCGCTACTATCTTATCTAGATTCCTGTCGTCATCAATTGTTAACGAAACAGCCACCTCAGAGGTCGTGATCATATCGATTGATGTTTCATAAACTTCAAAAATTTCAAACACCTTTTTCAAGAATCCATGTGCCTGTAACATTCTTCCAGATTTGATCTTGATTGCTGTAATCCCATCTTTTGCAGCAATGGCCTTTACTCCTGTTTCAACATAATCACTAGTAATAGAGGTACCACAAGCATCTGGATTCATTGTGTTTTTTAAACGCACGGGAATATTATCTGCCCTAACAGGCGTTACTGTTTGAGGATGCAAGATCTTAGCGCCAAAATAGGCCAGCTCTGCAGCTTCGTCGAATGATAAATTTGAAATGGGTCGCGTATTTTCCACATACCTCGGATCGTTATTATGCATCCCGTCAATATCTGTCCAAATTTGCACTTCTTCAGCTTTTATAGCCGCTCCAATAATAGTAGCTGTGTAATCACTACCTCCACGTTGCAGATTAGAAATGTCATCATTTGCATCAAGGCAAATAAATCCTTGAGTAATATATATATCGTAGGCCCCTACCTTATTTAGCTGCGCCATTAGATGCTCTCTTATATACTCTTGATTAGGCTCCTTAGCCGTGTCAATACGCATAAAATCCAACGCAGGCAATAGTACAGAACTAATGCCTTCCTGTTTTAAATAAGCATTAAACATATAAGTAGACATCAATTCACCCTGAGCCAAGATTTTGTTTTCCAACACCTCAGAAAAAGAATCTTCGGCACAAGCAGCTATCACATCAAAAACACCTGCTATATAAGCCGTTACCTCAGCATTCAAAACCTCATCACTTATAAGTCCGTTAATTGTATCCTTATATTTAGCCCCTAACACCTCAATCTTATTTACAGCCTCATTAGTCGAACCATTAGCTATGTCTGCCGCAATCGTCACCAACTGATTTGTTGTTCCAGACATAGCAGACAACACCACTATCTTTTGCTCTCCATCATTAATAATGCTCTTAACATTAGCCATGTTCTCGATAGACCCAACCGATGTTCCACCAAATTTTAATACTTTCACTCGTTTAATTTTTTGTTAATTATATTATTCTATTCTTGCAGACTGTTTTAAGTGACAACACTCAAAACCACAAGCCCCTTACCCCTCCTACACACTTCATTTTCACTAATTTGCAGGCTAAATTATAATTCTCAGACCTAAAAACGATATTTATTTAAAAAAAAGTTTATTTTTACACAAACTGTTAAATAATTAACATGAAGACCGTATCTAACTGTGTTGAAGACATTTTAATAACACAACCTTACTTAGAAGAAGCGCTTTCGAGAAACATAATAAACTTTAGCGCTTTAGCACTTGAGCTAACAGAACCAATAAGTAAAATGCTAAAGAAGGATGTAAAACCTGGTGCTATCATGATGGCCTTAAGGCGCTATAGTCCTCCTACAACTTTAACGAATTCCGTTAAGATGAAAAAGGTGATCCAAAACTTAGGAGACATAACGGTGCGCTCTAATTTAACTGATTTCACAGTAAGAAATTCGGATACATTGATAAACAATCATGCAAAAATCCTAGAGCGCATCAACCAAGAATCTAAATTATTCTACACATTTACTAGAGGTATTCACGAAAGCAACATTATCGTTTCAAGTAGCTTGAAAGAATTTATTAACGAACAATTGCGTAACGAAACCTTTCTTGCCACGCAAAGCGGCTTATCGGCCATAAGTATAAACCTGCCACAAGACAACTCTAAAATTGCAGGACTTTATTATCATTTCTTTAAACGACTAGCTTGGGAAGGCATTGTCTTATACGAGGTACTATCCACTACCAACGAGTTTACCATATTAGTCGAGGACGAATATGTAGACAAAGCATTTACTGCCATAAAAAAGGTGAAATCATAAAACATTATATTATAATACTTGTCCCAAATTAAAAACCGAGTTGATATTATTAGCAATTCAAATTATCTTTGCTTTTATTTTATCTCAAAATGATTCTTGCCCACAAAGGAATTGACATACATTACACAGATACCGGAAAAGGCAAAGTTGTTGTGCTTCTACACGGCTTTTTGGAAAACCTAACAATGTGGCATGTCTTTATTCCCGAACTATCAAAAAGAAATAGGATTATTTGTATCGACCTGCTAGGTCATGGAAAAACAGGTTGCTTAGGCTATGTACACACAATGGAGCAAATGGCCGAAGCCGTAAGCGCCGTTCTTAAACACCTAAAAATTAGACGATCTATTTTTATAGGCCACTCCATGGGTGGTTACGTAGCATTAGTCTTTGCCGAAGCTCACCCAGATTCCCTTAAAGGATTATGCCTAATGAATTCTACTTCAAAAGCCGATTCTCCTGAACGCAAAGCTAATAGAGATCGGGCGATCCTTGCTGTAAAACAAAACCACAAGACCTTTATACGAATGGCCATCTCCAATTTGTTTAGGCCAAAAAACAGAAAAATTTTCTCCAAAGAAATAAGACTTGTAAAACAAGAAGCCTTAAAAACACCTGTTCAAGGTATCATAGCTGCGCTGGAAGGCATGAAAATAAGAAATGACAGGGAAGTTCTACTACACTTTTCCCCTTACAGAAAAATGATGATAATAAGTAAAAAGGATCCCGTATTAAACTACAATGAACTCATTGAGCAAACAAAAAATACCAATGTAAATGTTGTTGAATTTCCTGATGGACACATGAGTCATATTGAAAATGAAAGTTTATTCCTTCAAAAAATAATGCATTTCATCGAAAATATATAGATTTCAACGATTTTTTTGTTAATTTCTATTATATTGTTCCTCCAAAATTTTGACATCATGGAAAAAACTAACAGCAAACCTGCTTTTATCCCAAAAATGTATTGCTCCTTTTTTGGACATGATTTTCAGGTAACGAAAAAAGTTACATGGCATGTTAAAGAATACACATGTAGCCATTGCAAAAAACAATTAACAACAAATAGTAATGGCAATTTAACAGAACTCACCCCCAAGTTTAAAGAAATAAACGCCATATTAGAACGAATACACAACAAAAGAATGATCCGTTCGCAGAGAAAAACAATCACTTCATCGATTTGTTAACATAAAACTAAATCCAACGAATGATTTTCAATAATTTAATCAACTCACAATAATTTGATTAAATAGCAAAAATGAAAAACCTTCAATGTAAGGTGTTTGGACACGAGTTCCAAATAACCAGACATGTCACCTACCACGTTAAAGAATATTCTTGCAAAAACTGCAAAAAAGAGCTTACCATTAATGGAAATGGTCATTTAATTACGCTTACTCCAAAATACAAGGAAATTAATGATGTCTTAGCTCGCGTACATCACAAACGAAAAGCAAAAAACCATTCGGCTTATTACAAAACACAACATCTAAGCGAAATGCAACTCGCCTAGTTTATGCATTAAAGTTCTTCCAACCCTGGGCTTTAATAGGTATTCTTGTTTCAGCTCTAGTAACCAAATGCAATCCTGCTGATGCTTCTTTTATAAATCCTATAACTGAAAAATTAGGATTGGCCTTAATTTTAGGGTAGTCATCTTGCGAAACTGTAAATAACAATTCATAGTCCTCCCCTCCATTTAAAGCAACCGTAGTACTATCAATATCAAACTCTTCACAGGTCGAAATAACTTGTGGGTCCAAAGGAATCTTTTCTTCATACAAATCACAGCCCACATTACTTTGTGTACAAATATGCATAATCTCCGACGACAAACCATCACTTATATCGATCATTGCAGTTGGCTTCACTTCCAAGTCGGTCAACAACTTAACAATATCTTTACGTGCTTCGGGTTTAAGTTGGCGCTCAACAATATACGAGTAAGGCTCTAAATCGGGTTGGTTATTAGGATTGACCTTAAACACTTCTTTTTCGCGTTCAAGGATCTGAAGCCCCATATATGCACCTCCCAAATCGCCCGTTACCACTAAAAGATCGTTGGGTTTTGCTCCATTTCTATAAACAACACCATCACTATCAACTTCACCAATTGCTGTAACAGAGATCAACAAACCTTTATTTGAGGAAGTGGTATCCCCCCCAATAACATCAATACCGTAAATTCTTGCCACTGTTTCAATACCTGCATACAAATCTTCCAAGGCTTCTAAGGGAAACCTATTGGAAACTGCAATAGAAACGGTTATTTGTGTAGCCTTGGCATTCATCGCATACACATCCGATAGATTAACAACCACTGCTTTATAACCCAAATGCTTCAAGGGCATATAGCTCAAATCAAAATGTACGCCTTCAACCATAAGATCGGTAGAAACCACCACTTGCTTATTCTTAAATTCCAAAACAGCAGCATCGTCACCAATACCTTTAACGGTTGACTCTTGAGTGATTTTAAAATTTTTGGTCAAATGTTCTATCAGGCCAAATTCACCCAAATCACTTAACTGTGTACGTTGTTGATTTTTGTCTTCTATCATGCTGCAAAAATAAGAAGCTTATTCCACAAACCGATAATATTTATCAATTTAACCTCAAACAAAATTATCAGTCTAAAAACAAAAATTCATCAAGAAATACTCCGTTTTATTACCAATAAGAAAAACCTATGAAACTATATAACAATATAATGTTAGGTAATATGGTTATCCATGACTTATATTGTATATTTGCACTCTATTTAGAAACCTTCTTAATAAAACAATTTTACTAATTGAGTTGGTTTTATAAATAGAAGCTTACATGTGACATGTAAAAGTTAATAGTATCACATGATTAAATCTATAAATTATGATTAAGGTTTCTGAAACGGCTAAGAAGAAAGTTATAGAACTCATGACAGAAGATGGCTATAATCCATCTACAGACTATGTTCGTGTCGGCGTTAAGAGTGGCGGTTGCTCTGGCTTGTCCTACGATTTAAAGTTTGACAAGAAAAATCAAGAGGATGATAAAATATTTGAAGATAACGGTGTTAAGATCATTGTTGACAAAAAGAGCTTTCTTTATTTAATAGGTACTACATTAGAATATTCTGGAGGACTCAACGGAACAGGTTTCGTATTTAATAACCCTAATGCTAATAGAACATGTGGCTGCGGAGAAAGTTTTTCTCTGTAGTTTCTAAAGTAGAAAGTTGTTTAAAAGTTAAAAACAAAGATGAGTAAATATACAGAAGACGATTTAAGAGAAGAACTTAAAACCAAAGAATACGAATACGGATTTTATACCGATATAGAATCCGAGACGTTTCCCGTTGGTTTAAACGAAGATATTGTACGCGCTATTTCCCAAAAGAAGGAAGAACCGCAATGGATGACCGATTGGAGGCTAGATGCGTTTCGTATATGGAAAGAAATGACTGAACCAGAATGGGCCAACGTAAACTATGAAAAGCCAGACTTTCAAGCCATTTCGTACTATTCTGCTCCTAACAGCAAACCAAAATACGATAGTCTGGACGAAGTCGACCCCGAACTATTAGCTACTTTCGAAAAACTAGGTATTTCTCTAGATGAACAAAAAAAGCTAGCGGGTGTTGCTATGGATGTTGTAGTAGACTCTGTATCGGTAGCTACAACTTTTAAAAAGACCTTGGGCGAAAAAGGTATTATCTTCTGTTCTATTAGTGAAGCTATCCAAGAACATCCCGAATTAGTAAAAAAATACATTGGAACCGTCGTTCCACAAAAAGACAACTTTTATGCAGCACTAAACAGTGCCGTTTTTAGTGATGGTAGTTTCTGCTACATTCCTAAAGGCGTAAAATGCCCTATGGAATTATCCACTTATTTCAGGATTAATCAAGCCGGCACTGGTCAATTCGAGCGCACGCTGGTTATTGCCGACGAAGGCAGTTATGTAAGTTACCTTGAAGGCTGTACGGCACCAAGCAGGGACGAAAACCAATTACATGCAGCCGTTGTTGAACTAATAGCTCTGGATGATGCCGAAATTAAATACTCAACCGTTCAAAATTGGTACCCTGGGAATGCTGAAGGCAAAGGTGGCGTCTATAATTTTGTAACAAAACGCGGTTTCTGTGAAACCAATGCAAAAATTTCCTGGACTCAAGTAGAAACAGGAAGTGCTGTCACCTGGAAATACCCTTCTTGCGTATTAAAGGGCGATAATTCAGTAGGTGAATTCTACTCCATTGCAGTAACCAATAATTACCAGCAAGCCGACACAGGTACAAAAATGATCCATTTAGGAAAAAACACCAAATCGACCATTATATCTAAAGGTATCTCTGCAGGTAAATCGCAAAACAGTTATAGGGGATTGGTACAAATAAGTTCACGTGCCGAAAATGCTCGTAACTTTTCACAATGCGACAGCTTATTAATGGGCAATGAGTGTGGTGCTCATACCTTCCCTTATATTGAAGCCAAAAATAAAACGGCAAAAATTGAACATGAGGCAACTACAAGTAAAATTGGTGAAGACCAAATTTTCTATTGTAATCAACGTGGTATTGATACTGAAAAAGCCATCGCATTAATAGTCAACGGATTTAGCAAAGATGTACTAAACAAGCTGCCCATGGAATTTGCTATTGAAGCTCAAAAATTATTAGAGATAAGTTTAGAAGGAAGTGTTGGGTAAAATTCGTAAACATAAATTCATAAAACAAATATTAATAGCTCATTACCAAAATTTAAACACATGGGAAAAATATTAGTTCTATTAATCTGTTTAATCACTTTCACCAGCTGCAAGAAAGACAATAAAAAAAGTGTATCAGCAGAAAATCCAGAAGCTGTTGCTAAAAATGATGGCTTAACACTTATAAAAGGGGAATTTATTTACTATGCAGATGCCGCAGTACTGCAAACCAACACAGACATATATGGTGTTATAATAGACACTAAAATGCATGAACTCAACGAGCAAGTAAAAAAATTTAAAGTAGCAGATACAGATATGGTTCCTGTTGAGATTCGCGGTAAAATAATTCCAAAACCAGAAAATGAAGAAGGTTGGCCATTTCTAATTGAGATAAAGGAAATTTTAAATGTTTCCAGACCCAACCCAAAAGATAACAACGTTATAAAATTAGGAAACGAATAATAGTAGTATGTTAAAAATTGAAAACTTACACGCAAGTGTTGAAGATAAGACTATTCTAAAAGGTATAAACCTTGAAGTAAAGGCTGGAGAAGTACACGCCATTATGGGGCCTAACGGCTCAGGTAAAAGTACACTGGCATCTGTTATTGCAGGAAAAGAAGATTACGAAGTAACCAAAGGAAACATAAGCTTTAATAATGAAGACATTGAAGAATTGGCTGCAGAAGAACGTGCCCATAAAGGTATCTTTCTCTCTTTTCAATACCCTGTTGAAATTCCAGGTGTTTCGGTAACCAACTTCATGAAAACGGCCATCAACGAAACTCGTAAGGCCAAAGGCTTAGAAGAAATGCCTGCCAAAGATATGCTTAAGCTTATCCGTGAAAAATCGGAGTTACTGGAAATAGACAGAAAATTTCTATCGCGCTCATTAAATGAAGGCTTTTCAGGAGGAGAGAAAAAACGTAATGAAATTTTCCAAATGGCCATGCTAGAACCCCAGCTAGCCATTCTAGATGAAACAGATTCTGGATTGGACATCGATGCACTACGTATAGTAGCAAATGGTGTAAACAAGTTAAAAAGCAAGGACAATGCTGTTGTAGTCATTACACACTACCAAAGACTTTTAGACTATATCGTTCCCGATTATGTACACGTATTGTATAATGGTAAAATTGTAAAATCAGGAACAAAAGAATTAGCCCACGAACTTGAAGAGAAAGGTTACGATTGGATTAAAGAAGAAGTAAACGCTTAAACTAGTAAGCAGCCTCAGTATCAAGCAAGCAGTTATTTTACTGCAAACTGTAAACTGGCGACTGAAAACTGAAACAAATGGATTTAAAAGAAAAATTAATAGCATCCTTTCTGGTATTTGAGAACCAAACCGATGTAGACACCTATGTACATGACATAAGAACCGATGCTATAAAAACATTTGAAGAGAAAGGTTTTCCTTCTAAAAAAGAAGAAGCTTGGAAGTATACCTCTTTAAACAGCATTTTAAAGCAAGATTTTAGTGTTTTTCCAAAGCAGGAAAACGCTTTGGAATATAAAGACATAAAAAAATACTTTATCCACGATATAGACACTTACAAAGTTGTTTTTATTGATGGTAAATATTCATCGCATTTATCGCAAACAACACACGACGGCATGGATGTTTGCCTTATGTCTGCTGCACTTTCTAAGCCCAAATACCGCTTAGTTATTGAAAACTATTTTAATAAAGCCGCTACAAAAGATAGCTTGACTTCTTTAAATACTGCTTTTTCAAGCGAAGGGGCTTATATCCATATCCCAAAGAATAAATTAGTAGATAAACCCATTCAAATAATAAACTTCTCTACAGGTAGTGAGTCGGCTACCATGGTACAACCTCGCAACTTGATTGTAGTAGAAGAGAACTCTCATGTTCAAATTATTGAACGACATCAAAGTCTAACAGACAATCCCGTATTAACCAATAGCGTTACTGAAGTTTTTACTAAAAAACGTGCTATTGTAGATTATTATAAAATTCAGAATGATAATGCTAATGCGTCTTTAATAGACAACACCTTTATTAAGCAACAACGGGAAAGCATCTGTTCTGTTCATACCTTCTCATTTGGCGGAAAATTAACACGTAACAACCTTAATTTTTACCAAAACGGAGAACGTATCGATTCCACTTTAAAAGGCATTACAATCATTGGAGACAAACAACATGTAGACCACAACACTTTAGTTCACCATATAGAACCTAACTGTGAAAGCCATCAAGACTACAAAGGTATTTTTGGTGATAGCGCAACAGGTGTATTTAACGGAAAGGTTGTTGTTGAAAAAGAAGCACAAAAAACCAACGCGTTCCAAGCCAACAACAACATTCTTGTTAGTGATAAAGCCACTATTAATACCAAACCACAACTTGAAATTTTTGCAGACGATGTTAAGTGTTCGCATGGATGCACCATTGGTCAGCTAGACGAAAGTGCCATGTTTTACCTGCGTTCACGGGGCATTCCTCAAAAAGAAGCAAAAGCTTTATTAATGTACGCTTTTAGCAATAACGTTTTGGATTCGGTTAAAATACCAGAAATAAAACAACGCATTAACAAGATCATAGCCAACAAGCTAGGTGTAAACATTGGTTTTGACCTGTAATTTTCCTTAAAGTTGTTGAATTCCATTTACTATAAATATGTTTAAAGCTGAAGATATTAGAAAAGACTTCCCCATACTTAAACGTGAAGTAAATGGGAAACCCTTGGTTTATTTTGATAATGCTGCAACATCTCAAACCCCGCAGCAGGTTATTGACACAATTGTTGATTATTATTCAAACTATAACGCTAATATCCATCGTGGTGTTCACACCTTAAGCCAGGAAGCTACGGATAAATACGAACAAGCACGCTTAAAGATACAAGCGCACTTTAATGCTAAACACGCTCACGAGATTATATTAACCTCGGGAACAACCCATAGCATTAACATTGTGGCTAGTGGGTTTACATCACTTTTAAAAGCGGGCGATGAAATTATTGTATCCGCATTAGAACACCATAGCAATATTGTTCCTTGGCAAATGCTCTGCGAACGTACCGGAGCCATTTTAAAAGTCATCCCCATGAATCAAGATGGTGAATTACTCATGGAAACGTATGATAACCTACTAAGTAAAAAAACTAAACTGGTTTTTGTTAACCATATTTCAAATGCCTTAGGAACCATCAACCCTATTGAATACATTATTGAAAAAGCACACCAGGTAGGGGCTGCTGTATTAATTGATGGTGCACAGGCTTGTCCTCATATAAAAATAGATGTTCAAGAACTCGACGTCGACTTTTATGTAGCATCCGCTCACAAAATGTGTGGTCCAACAGGCGTGGGTATGTTGTATGGAAAAGAAGCTTTGCTTAAAATATTACCTCCATACCAAGGTGGAGGTGAAATGATCGCCGAAGTAACATTCGAAAAAACAACTTATGCCGATTTACCCCATAAATTTGAGGCTGGCACACCCAATATTTGTGGTGGTATTGCCTTTGGAGCAGCCATAGACTATATGAATACTATTGGCATAGGCACTATTGCTTCCTATGAAAATGAATTACTGGAGTATGCCACCAAAAAACTTCTGGAGATTGAAGGACTAAAAATATACGGTACTTCAAAACGTAAAACATCGGTTATTTCGTTTAATTTAGAAGGCATACACCCCTATGACGTTGGCTCCATTTTAGATAAATTGGGTATTGCCGTTCGAACCGGACACCATTGTGCCCAGCCTATTATGAATTTCTACAATATCCCAGGTACGGTTAGAGCCTCTATTGCTTTTTACAATACTAAAAACGAAATTGACATCCTTGTTGAGGGAGTTATCAAAGCAAAGCATATGCTTCTTTAACACTCTTTTACAAATAAGTAAAGTGCTTTATAAAGTTTATTGTTTTCTTTTTTTATCTTTTAGCCTTTAAAACTGTAAAGACTCTATGAATAAAAAAAGAACAGGATTACTCTTCTTAGTAATACTAAATTGTCTCATCACTTTAGGGCAAAATCAAAAACAAAAACCAAACTTTATTTTAATCGTAGCTGACGATCTAGGCTATGGAGACTTAAGCTTAACTGGAAGCACTCAAATTAAAACACCTAACATAGACAAACTTGCAAATGGTGGTATGTTTTTTTCACAAGGTTATGTATCTTCTGCTGTTTGTAGTCCGTCAAGAGCCGGATTTATTACAGGCATTAACCAAGTAGAATTTGGACATGACAATAATTTAGCAAACAACCAACCAGGTTTCGATCCCGAATATTTAGGGTTACCTCTATCTGTTAAAACCATAGCGGATCATTTAAAACCACTTGGATATGTTAATGGCTTAATAGGAAAATGGCACCTTGGACACACCAAACAATTTCACCCCTTAAAACGTGGGTTTGATGAATTCTGGGGCTATACAGGAGGCGGCCACGATTACTTTGTTTCAGAAACTAATGGAAAAGGTTATCGGGTTCCCTTAGAATGTAATTACAAAAAACCCCAACAAATAACTTATATTACAGATGACAAAGGCGATGAATGTGTTGATTTTATTAAGCGCCATAAAAATGAAGCGTTCTTCCTATTCGCTTCCTTTAACGCTCCGCATACGCCTATGCAAGCCACCAAAGAGGATCTAGAGCTTTATGCCCATATAAAAGACTCTAAAAGACGTACCTATGCTGCCATGGTTCATCGTTTAGATGTTAATGTTGGTAAAATCATGAACACTTTAAAAAATCAAGGCTTGGACAAAAACACTTTGGTTATATTTATTAGTGATAATGGAGGCCCAACTAAAACAAATGGCTCTATTAACGCGCCATATAACGGAAAGAAGGGCACCTTATTAGAAGGTGGTATCCATGTCCCTTATATTATGCATTGGCCAGGAACTATCCCTTCAGGCACTACATACAGCAACCCTGTCTCGTCGTTAGACTTTGCTCCCACCTTTATGGCATTAGCTGGGGGAAATGAAAAAGCTGTTTCGTTTAGTGGTGTTAATTTACTTCCAGCAATCACATCAACAACCCCATTAGCAGAACCTCACGAGCTGCTTAAATGGCGATTTACCATTAGTGCTGCTATTAGAAAAGGTGAATGGAAATTAATAAGACTCCCAGACAGGTTACCCCTACTATACCATTTACCATCCGACCCTTCAGAACAAAACAACATTGCCCTTAAACATTTAGAAACAACAAAAGATTTATTAAAGACATTGGGCGAATGGGATGTAACACTTCCTCACCCCGTATTTTTAGAAGGAGCTCAATGGAAAAAAATCCAACTTGGTCAATACGATGATACCTATCAGATAACGCAACCTGACTAGAATTAGTACCAAGTTAGGTAGTTTATCGAAAAGGTGATGCCTTTAAAGATTTTATGCTACTATTTTCCTAATAAATTATATCTTTTATTAAATCTTAACCAAAACCACCTAAAATGAAACAGTATTTTTTGAAAATTGCATCTATTTTGTTGCTGGTAACCGCCTGTAATAACAATGGCATAGATATAACTCAGGATCAAATTGAAATTGACATGAGTGATTTTTTTGTCTATACCGATAATGACACCGACGTAACTTCAAAACAAATCCAAGGAAAAAGAAATATAGAGCCTTGTTATACAATGCAAAACTTAAACCGTTTATTAAATGAAAACCCCGGTCTAGAAAAAAGGATGTACGATATAGAATATCATACAAGAAAATTTATTGCAACAAAAAAGCCTACCGGAACTCCAGGTGGTGGCCCTCCAGGCAACAATGAAGATCCGGATCCACCATCTAACCCAATTCCTTATGATGGGCCAATAACCATCCCTGTTGTTGTTAATGTTATTGAAAATTCTGAAGGGCAGGTTTCAGATGCTCAAATTAATTCACAAATAGCTATTTTAAACGAAGACTTCAACAATCTAAACCCCAATACATCTAAAGTGCCCAATGAGTTTGCTAGCTTAGTTGCCAATTACAATATTACGTTTACATTAAGCAAAATAAGCAGAAAAACTTCGAGCAAAAATAGTTGGGGCACCAGAGATGCCATGAAATCTTCTAAAAAAGGAGGTATTGATGCAACAGACACCTCTCATTATTTAAACATTTGGGTTTGCGAAATTGGAGGAGGTATACTCGGATATGCCCAATTTCCAGGAGGACCAACTTCAACAGACGGCGTGGTAATAAGTACTAATTACTTTGGAGAAACTAGTGGTGCTTATGGAGATGGCAGAACCGCGACCCACGAAGTGGGGCATTGGTTAAACTTAAGACACATATGGGGTGACGGTGGTTGCTCCGTAGACGATTATGTTGATGACACTCCAATATCTGACGGGCCTAACTATGCGTGTCCAGAATACCCAACTGTTGCATGTGGCTCAAATGACATGACCATGAACTATATGGATTATGTTTATGATGATTGTATGTATATGTTTACTGTTGATCAGCATACCAGGTCCAGAGCGCTTTTTGCCAGTGATGGATTTAGGAGTAGTTTTGTAAACTCAAACTAAAATTTTTCATAATAATTTAAAAAGGCGCCTATTTTGGTAGCCATGGTCGGAAGATTTTTTCTTCCGACTTTTTTTGTTTTATAGGGTAGATTATTTTGCAATATTC
>NZ_BAABCY010000056.1:0-15183 GCF_039539345.1 Snuella lapsa
TATTCATCCCCTTTTGTGACAGATTCCTCTAAAATTATTTTGTGCTGTAATGGAGGTTTCATGTGTTTATATTTATTGATTATTGACTCAACCTTACCCAAATTACAACGCTACGGTTTCCAATGGTTGGGCTATCGGGAAATCGATGGGTACTTGCGTTGTTTGATGCACGTAGTTTGATATGGTTTTATCCCCCACCAGTGCAATGGCATCAATTAAGTTCCCTTTTGTGTAACCTGCATTGAAGAAACTACCCAAAACAGCGTCGTCTGTTTTACCTCTATTCTCGGTTACATTTTTTGCCAAACGCGCTAAAGCATCCAGCTTAGAATCAAAAGAAGCATACCCCCCTCTTAATTCCAGAATTTGCTCATTAGTAAAACCGTTCATTTTAGCAATCGCTGTATGAGCAGATAAACAATACTTACATTGGTTTACTTCACTAACGGCCAGGTTGACCACCTCCTTTTCCTTTACTGTTAAGGACGTTTTGGCATTAGCAAAATTTAAATAGTTCTCCAAAGCCGTATCACTATATGCATAAGCCGCATAAATGTTAGGCACAAACCCTAAAGCTTTTTCTAAATTATCAAAAATAACTTGATTGTTTTTGCTTACTTCTTCTCTTGTTGGTACATTAAATGTGCTCATAATTTTAATAATTAAATGATTTTGTTTTTGAATTTTATGTTTAATATCCGGGTACAAAGGTGCAACTGAAAGCTTGTCTATACCATGTACAGACTTCCTTATAACTTGTCAATTTCTCCCTTATTTATTTGAAGCCGCAGTCATAGAAGACACATATGGCCTTTCTGAATCACAATAGTAATCGTGAATCTGTTTTTGCTCACAATGTGTCTTTGGTGGAATAGTATGAAACTGCTTCCTCTTGTTGCTTCTAAATATTTCAATTAAATTGAAAATAGATTTATGTCTTAAATTCATGTCTTTGTTGTTTTAATTGTTCGGTACAAAGATGAATTATAAATGAATGCGAGAAAATGATGGGATTGCCCTATGAGTTGTCAATTTTTCCCTATGAAGCTTACTTAAGCTGTTTTTTAAATTCGGAAGGTGTTAACTTCGTGTGTTTTTTGAATAGCCTACTTAAGTGCGAAGCATCGTCGAAGCCAATATCATAAGCTATTTCCTTAGCGGTTTTATCGGTATAAATCAACAAACGCTTTGCTTCTAAAACAATGCGCTCATGAATAAGCAGCAATGGAGTTGTATTGAGTTTAGCAAAATTATTGGATAAGGTTTTTGGTGATTTGAATAACTTATCGGCGTAAAATGAAACACTATGTTCACGCCTGAAATGGGTTTCCAACAACATATTAAATGCCCTTAAAAGCTCAACCTTAGTATTACTCAAGGTTTCCACCAAGCCTTCTTTAGACTTTAACAATCTGGTATTTATTATAATGAATCGCGCCATTAGCATGCGTAGCATTTCTGCTTGAATGGTATCTTTAGTCTCCAATTCATCCACGAAAACATCATGCAGTATTTTTAACTTATGCAGTTCTTTAGTATTGGGGTTAATTACAGGCATGTGTACATTTCCAAAGAACAACAAACCCGCACAGCTTACCTCGTGATCGTGATCCTTAATACAATAAAAATCTCTGTTAAACTGATAGACTACTAAATCTTTACCATAAACAAACTGAAGGTATTGCACATTGGTCAAGGCCACAATACTATTGGGCTCGATAGTATAAGGCATATTATCTACATTAATTCGTGCCTTAAAAGTATCAGTCCTAATAAACGTAAATAAATCTAATTGCTTAGATACCACATAAGGCTCCAAAAGGGCTTCGTTCCCAACTTTTAGGATGGCATTGGTAGAAAACTCGGTAAATACTTTTTGCATGCAGCCTTAGTCTTAAAGCAACACAAAACATTACAAAGTAATTATTTATTCGCTAGTCAAAGACTAAATCAACCTCGTCTCTAGCTTATTTGCAACCCATTTGGAACCGATGCGTCATCGGGGTTTACAAATACCAATTTGCCATCAGCGCTTTCAGTCATTAAAATCATACCTTCACTCTCTACACCTCGAAGCGCTCTAGGCGCTAAGTTAACTAAGACCGTTACTCTTTTACCCACAACTTCTTCGGCTGTAAAACTTTCGGCTATACCCGATACAATGGTACGCACATCAATTCCTGTATCTACCTTTAAAACAAGCAGTTTTTTAGCCTTAGGCATTTTTTCGGCTTCTAAAATAGTGCCTACACGAATATCCAGTTTTGTAAAATCATCGAATGTAATAGTTTCTTTTTGGGGCTCAACCGTTTTATTAACTACTTCGTTAGCTTTTTTGCTTGCTTCTAATTTATCCAATTGCTTTTGAATGGTTTCATCTTCAATTTTAGAAAACAACAATTCTGCTTTTCCTATTTGATGTCCAGAAGGCAGCAATACATCTTTAGTTGAAATATCACTCCAAGCGTTTTCGGTTGCACTCGAACCAATATTGAGTATATTTTTTAATTTGCCCGAGGTAAAGGGCAAAAACGGTTCACTTAAAGTAGCCAAAGCAGATGCTATTTGAAGCGCCACGTACATAATGGTTTGCGTTCGTACTTCGTCTGTTTTCACCACTTTCCAGGGCTCTTCATCTGCAAGATATTTGTTTCCAAGTCGCGCCAAGTTCATTAATTCTTGCCCAGCTTCTCTAAAACGATAACGCTCTATGGAACTTGAAATCACTGCTGGGTATGCTTTTACAGCTGCCAGGGTTTCTTCGTCTACTTGTAATAATTCACCAGCATTAGGCACTACACCATTATAATATTTATTGGTCAACACAACCACACGATTAATAAAATTCCCAAAAATAGCAACCAGCTCATTATTGTTTCTCGCTTGAAAATCCTTCCAGGTAAAGTCATTATCTTTTGTCTCTGGAGCATTGGCCGTTAAAACGTAACGCAAAACATCTTGCTGACCGGGAAACTCTTCCAAATATTCATGTAACCAGACCGCCCAATTCTTAGAGGTAGACAGCTTGTTTCCTTCCAGATTCAAAAATTCGTTGGCTGGCACATTATCGGGTAAGATATAGTTGCCTTCGGCTTTTAGCATAGCCGGAAAAATGATACAATGGAATACAATATTATCCTTCCCTATAAAATGTACCAATTTGGTATCCTTATCTTTCCAGTAGGGCTCCCAATCTTTACCTTCTCGTGCTGCCCATTCCTTAGTTGAGGAAATATAACCTATTGGCGCATCAAACCAAACATATAACACTTTACCTTCACCACCTTCAACAGGCACCGGAATACCCCAGTCCAGATCCCGCGTTACTGCTCGTGGACGCAACCCATCGTCAATCCATGACTTTACCTGACCGTAAACATTTGGCTTCCAATCTTTTTTGTGCCCTTCTAATATCCATTCCCTTAAAAATGCCTCATGTTTATCTAATGGTAAAAACCAATGCTTGGTTTGCTTTAGCGTTGGCACATTGCCTGTTAAAGCAGATTTCGGATTTATTAAATCGGTGGCATTTAAGCTTGTTCCACAGGTTTCACACTGATCGCCATAAGCCTCCTCGTTACCACATTTCGGACAAGTTCCCGTAACAAAACGATCGGCCAGAAACTGATTTGCCTGTTCATCGAAAAGTTGCTCTGTAGTTTCTTCAATAAATTCTCCTTTATCGTATAATGTCTTAAAAAAATTGGAAGCTGTTTCATGATGAATTGGCGCCGATGTACGAGAGTAATTATCATAGGTAATCCCAAAATCTTCAAACGATTTTTTAATAATAGCATGGTATTTATCTACTATATCCTGAGGGCTTACACCTTCCTTCTTCGCCTTAATGGTAATAGGCACTCCATGCTCATCGCTCCCTCCTATAAAAGCTACATCGTTTCCTGTTAACCGTAAATAACGTACATAAATGTCTGCTGGCACATACACTCCTGCCAAATGACCAATATGAATAGGTCCATTGGTATAAGGTAGGGCTGTAGTAATTGTATATCGTTTTGGTTTATTCATTTTTTACTTTATAATGTCAGGTCGAGCGCAGTCGAGACCTAAAAAACACCTCTCGACTGCGCTCGAGGAAACAAAATACGTCTAACTTAATTTGTTTAAAGTCGTAAAAGTACACATTTTGACTGCTAATTAGAAACGAGTATTTATAAATTTTAAACATTCATTTTTAATAGATGGTTTAAAATTTATAATTCGAGAGTGAAGCATTTACACGTGTCTAAATTTGACAATTATTAAATTTAAACGTATGAAAAAAAATGTACATTTACATTATGTCTGGAAACACCTTAATCTTAAGTTTATGTTGCTTGTTTTTTTCTTTTGCAAAAACAACAGGCTCAGCACAACAAATTACTATGCAAAACCACGAAAACACAATACTAACACCTTCTTATTTACAAACTGGTGACACCATAGCTATTGTAGCCCCATCAGGTATTTTAAAGAACAGGAACGGAGAAATACAACACGCCGTTAACATGTTAAAAGAATGGGGATTACATGCGGTTATTGGCAAACACGTATTTAATCAGGCAAATCATTTTGCGGGAACAGACGAAGAGCGTTGTCAAGATTTACAAAAGGCTATGGACGATCCTAAAATTAAAGCTATTTGGTGTGCTCGTGGCGGGTATGGTACGGTAAGAATCTTAGACGGATTAGATTGGACAAAATTCAGAAAAAACCCAAAATGGATTATTGGATACTCAGATATTACAGCCCTTCATAATCAAATCCATAATGAAGGTTTTGAAAGCATACATGCTATTATGTGTACCAGTTTGCAGGATGATGCCAGCACCATTAAAGAGAGCATCTCAACATTTAAATCGGCTATTTTTGGACAACCCATTACTTATACTTTAAAAGGTTCAAAATATAATAAAGCTGGAAGTACTTCGGGACGGTTGGTGGGTGGCAACTTAACAATGCTACATACCATGCTGGGCTCTAACACCAGTATTGATACCTCTGGAAAAATTTTATTCATTGAAGAAATCGGCGAATACAAATATCATATAGATAGGATGCTGCAAAGCCTAAAACGCGCTGGTTATTTCGATCATTGTAAAGGCGTAATTGTGGGCGATATGACCAAACTTCGTAAAAACACAACCTTATGGGGCACATCGGTAGAGCAACTTATTTTGGATGCTCTTGCTGATTACGATTTTCCGATTGCTTTTAATATGCCAGCCGGTCATGAAAAGGATAATCGTGCCTTGATTTTGGGGAGAACTGTTAATTTAACCGTAAATAACGGGCAATCAACTATTTTTTTTAAGAATAACTAAAAGATGCCTTACAATTGCGCATTATTTAGTAATAACTTTTAAAAAGTCTCCAGATGAAGAAAAAATTACAATTATTACCTTTAGCGATTGTGCTATTACTTTCAGTTAAAGTTAATGCTGACGATGTAAAAAGAATTAACAACTTAAACTTAAATAATCCAGATGTACGCAAGTGCTTAATAGAAGCTTCTAAAAGTGATGGCTGGGATTTAAAATCTGTTTATCTTAATTCTGAAGAAAAATTAGTTTATATCTTTTCCAAAGGGAAAAATGATAAAGTATATACTAGCGCGCAAGCATTTCCCAGTAAGTAATTACTTTGTACCAAAATAAAGTGCTATTTCATGTTAAATACAATATGAAACAGCACTTTTATTTTTCAGGCAATTTAATTTTTCTGTATCAATTTTATCTCCTGTTTAGTTTTCTCAACGCCTGTTTAAGCTCTTCAACTGTTACTTCCTTAAAATCAAACGTTAAATCTGGATTTTCAACCGTAGTTGTCTCAATAATATCCAGAAACAGTTTCCCGTTTTGTTTTTTAATGGCTACAAGTATGACATCTTCGTTCTTTGCTACCGTTCCAAAATCAAAATTGCCATTTATCATAGATCCCGGCAAAATAGCATTTAAGGATTTGAATACCAGGCTTACTTTTGCCCTGCCATTTCCATCTTTAACTTTAAACTTATAACGTATACTATTGGCACTTCCTTTAACAAACCGATCGCAGTTAATCCAACCCAATTGCGTCGTAGCCATAACATAACTCATAGCAGCCCTTCCGCTAAGATTGTCGTTCTCTTCATCTTTCAGGCGTTTTTCGATATATGCCACAGTCACCGAATCAGTATTCAATTTTCTGATTCTTCTTTGCGGAATAATTTGTGAACCTTCCGCCTCAAAAATAAATGGCAGCGAATAGGGAACCGTAACAAATTTGCCTCGCTGCGTGCCAGGTCGAAATTTGGGCAACATTGTGATGACCCTTTCAACTTCTTCTTCCAAAACCAGGTGATTTGCCCGAGATTGTACCGATTGCACACTTCCGCTTTTATCTATCTTAAAAAGTATATTTATGCGTTGTCTCCCCACAAGGCCAAACTCATCAGCGATACCCGTATTAAAATTTTCTCGAACAAACTTTACAATGGACTCACTTGTGCAGGCCTTTTGTTGCATTCTATCACCTTCTTCACAACCTGGGAAAACGGGAACTTGCTCCACAACCGCATAGGGAACCTCAATGTTTTCTTCAACCTCAACTTCCTCTATTACAGTATTCTTTTCTTTTTGAAGCTGCCAATTTATACGTTCATCATGCCATTCTCCGGAAAATAGTTGCATGCCCTCCTTTTTATTACTAGTCGGAAACGTTATTTCAATAGCGGCATTCTTTTTTAAAACCAACTTATCATTAGCCCTTTTAGCCTCTAAGTAAAGCATTCCCCCTGTCTCTAATAGTTTTCCGTTGGAAGTTGTAGACAAATTAGCCAAAAGCATATCGTCCACCCTATAAAATTCGGTAACCTCAAGATCAACCACACCTTTTACGGGAAATCCCTGAGCATCAACAAACGAATTTGCCTTAATAGTTAATTTAGTACCTTCCTTACAAGTTACCGTTGTATCCCGTTCTGCGCTTATTATTATGTATTGTGGCTTTTTTTGCAAAGGTTTTACATCCTCTTTAGAGCTTACTGCATTTTTAGCTGTTTTAATTTTTGAAGGCACTACCTTTACCTCTTCTTTAACAATTTCTTTTATAACGGAAGCAGTATCTTCTATAGCCAAAGTATCACTTACTTTCAAACGAGGTTCAACAGGATTATCCTCAACTTTAAGCGTGTCCAGTACCTGACTTTTGCGACTTTCTTTCACCCTTTCATCATTAGGCTTCAGTGCTTTGTTAAGGATTATAACAGCAGTTGCAATTGCCATTATTAACACGAAAGCAACCCCAATGTTCTTTATCCATTTGGCTTGTACATGCCATTGTCTCGCTTTCATTAATTCTGCCTTTAACTGTACTCGTTTTAGGCCTTCTAAAAAATTAAGATGCTCGTTGTAAACGATTTTAAATTCTGGATCTGTTTCCAAGCGCAATTCAAAAGTTTTAACATCACTTTCTGTAAGCGTCTTATTTAAGTATGCTTGTATCGTCTCAATATCTTTAATATAATTTTCCATGGCATTTCGAATTAAGATTGAACCGCCCTTAAACGGGTTTTAAAGATGTCCTTTGCTTTTAGCAAACACTTGTACTTTTGATTTTTAGCAATCTTTTCAGATTTAAAGCCCATGCTTTTAGCAATGTCTTTAAAAGACATTGCTTTGTTATAAAACAAGTGTAAAAGCTGTTGACATCGCGCTCCTAATTCGAGAAATGCGTCCTCTGCAAGCCGATACTTTTTTTCCTCCAGAATACTATGAAAATATTCTATTTCTGATTCGTTTAAGTTATGCAGTTCTTGCTTAGAAAATTTCTTTTGGATATCCTTCCAAACAAATCGTGATACGGAATATAAATAGGTATAAAAGGAAGCTGTAAGCTTGAAATCTGATTTCTCCAGATTTCTATTGAGTATAATTAATGCTTCCTGAAACACATCGGAAGCATCTTGTTTACTCCCTCCTTTTGAAACAATAAGCGTTTCAATTTTAGGATATAGACCATATAATTTACTAAATGCTTTTTCGCGCTGACCTTTCTTAAAAAGTTCTAAAATTTTTTGATCGTTCATAAAACCTGTTTATTACTTAATGGTCATTTCACGAAAAGGCCTCCTCTTATTTTTTATGAATTTTAATTATTTCATTTTAGCACATGCAATGATTAATTAATATAACAGACTTGCCTTCTTCAAAAATTTTAAAATCCTCGCTCTTTTTGCAGCTTCTCGTAAGCTTCCTGTACCTGTCTAAATTTTTCTTCAGCGCCTTTTTGGTGTGCTTCTCCCAAATGAACGACCTTATCGGGATGGTATTTCTTTGCCATTTTTCTGTAAGCTTTTTTTATGTCGTCGTTCGTTGCACTTTTATCTATTTCTAGAATTTTATAGGCATTATCGGCATTTTCATAAAACATTGCTTTAATGCTTTCGTAGTCCACATGGCTTATCCCTAAATAGCCAGCAATGGTATGGATTTGGCTTAATTCACTATCTGTAACAAAACCATCGGCCTTGGCTATACCAAATAAAAAATGCAATAACTGTAAACGCGATGCGTGCTGCATCATTTGTTTTATCTGCAAGCACACTTGTCTGGTCGAAATATGCTGCTGCTTATTAATCTCTTTAAACAATCTAAACGCATGATTGGCCTGTTCTTTACCATACATGCCAACAAATTGCTGACGTACAAAGTCCAATTCACGTTGGTCTTGTTTACCATCAGCCTTTATAACAATAGAAGCCAAAATAAGCAAGCTCACTTCAAAATCACCTGATTGCGTTTGCGGCTGATGTCTTTGTGTTTCATAGTTTACTCGACGCCTTTGTCTAGTTGCTGCTTCTACATCCTTTCCATTAGCCATAGCATCAACAACACTTCCTAATGCCAAACCAATAATAGCTCCAATAGGCCCACCAAACGACCATCCAATAGAAGCTCCTATCCACTTTGAAAAACTCATGTAAGTATTAATTTTATTTATCGTCAAACCTACATATAAATTAATTCTTTTAAAAGAAGAAACTATAATTAGGTGAATATAATATTTGTTAGTTGAATGCATTACTATTTTGTTACACAAATTGGTATCTTTGCAGTCTTAAATTGTTAATTCTTAAAATTAAAGAAATATGTATCCAGCAGAATTAGTAAAACCAATGCGAGAAGATTTAACACGTGTTGGCTTTGAAGAGTTACACACCCCTGAAGACGTTGACGTAGCTTTAGCAAAAGAAGGCACAACATTGGTTGTTGTGAATTCTGTTTGTGGTTGTGCGGCAGCAAATGCACGCCCTGGCGCAAGACTAAGTTTACAAAACGCAAAACGTCCAGATCATATAGTTACTGTTTTTGCAGGTGTCGATAAAGACGCTGTTGCACAAGCAAGACAACATATGATTCCGTTTCCTCCAAGTTCTCCAAGTATGGCACTATTTAAAGATGGCGAATTGGTACACATGCTAGAGCGCCATCATATTGAAGGTCGTCCAGCCGAATTAATTGCTGAAAACTTAATGGACGCTTATAACGAGCACTGCTAAGAATTGCAATAACGATTATATCCTAAAGCCACACTTTTTTGTGTGGTTTTTTTATCCCCAATCCTACCGATCGTTCGTTGCCAAAATAACCATAGAATACCTACACACAAAAACTAAGTTTTTGCTTATTTTTGGGGCATGCAAAAATTATTATCATACCCTCTTAGCTGTATCTATTACCTATGTTTTTTATTAACACTTATTATTTTCCACCCAATACAGTGGATCTGTTTTAATTTATTTGGCTATCAAGCCCATAAAGTAAGTGTTGATATTTTACAATTTTGTTTAATGCGATGCGCCAATATTTTGGGCACAAGATTCTCATACATCAATCCGTACGAAATAGACACCAATCGCCCTCTCATTATTGTCGCAAACCACCAAAGTTTACACGATATCTATCCGCTAACATGGTTCATGCGCAAACACCACCCTAAATTTATAAGTAAAATAGAATTAGGGAAGGGTATCCCCAGTGTTTCGTATAACTTGCGTCATGGAGGCGCTGCATTAATAGACCGTAAAAATCCAAGGCAATCGCTACCTGCGCTAATGAAATTTGGAGAATATCTTGAAAAAAACAAACGTTCTGGCGTTATTTTTCCCGAAGGCACGAGGAGCAAAAATGGCAAACCAAAACCTTTTCAAACAAAAGGCTTGGAGGTACTCTTTAAAAAAACACCATCTGCTTTAATTGTTCCCATAACCATAAACAATTCTTGGAAAATGCTGAGATATGGCAAATTCCCAATGGGACTAGGCAATCACCTTAAATTTACCGTGCATAAACCCATAGAATTAGCTACCTTTGCAGATAAGCAGGAGCTTATTAATAGCATTGAAAAAACTATTACAAAAAGTATTGAATCATAAAAAAACAAAAGATGTCTTTAAAGAATAAGAGATTAGAAGTTATGCAGTTTTTGGAAAAAGACGTTGATGCTTTAATGCAAAAATATTTGATTCCTATAGATAGTATATGGCAACCCACAGATTTTTTGCCTAACTCCGAAACAACAGACCAGAACTTCTTTGAAGAAATAAGAGAAATTAGAGAGTTAGCCAAGGAACTTCCTTATGATTTTTGGGTCGTTTTAGTAGGCGACATGATTACTGAAGAAGCATTACCTACTTACGAATCTTGGCTTATGGATGTAGAAGGGGTAGATCAGGTAGACCGTGAAAACGAAAATGGCTGGGCTAAGTGGGTACGCCAGTGGACTGCCGAAGAAAACAGACATGGAGACGTACTCAACAAATACTTGTACCTTTCTGGTCGGGTAAATATGAAGGAAATTGAAAAAACAACCCAGCACCTTATTGCTGACGGCTTTGATATTGGCACTGATAGAGATCCCTATAAAAACTTTGTTTATACCAGTTTTCAGGAATTAGCAACCTATATTTCACATAATCGCGTTGCCAAAATTGCCAAACAGAAAGGCAACAAACGCTTGTCGAAAATGTGCAAGATTATTTCGGGAGATGAAATGCGACACCATAATGCTTATTCAGATTTTGTGGAGCGTATTTTTAAAGTAGACCCAAGTCAAATGATGATGGCGTTTCACTATATGATGAAGAAAAAAATTACCATGCCAGCTCATTTTTTAAGGGAATCTGGAGGCAAAATAAGTACGGCCTTCGAGGAGTTTTCTAATACCGCGCAACGCATTGGCGTTTACACCTCAACTGATTATGTTGACATTCTTCAAAAACTAATAGACCGCTGGGAAATTGCCTCGATTACGGGACTAAATGATGAAGCTGAAAAAGCAAGAGATTATTTAATGAAGCTTCCTGCCAGAATGTACCGATTGTCCGAACGTATGAAAATACCTGAAAACTCTTATCAATTTAAATGGGTAGAGCCAGCTATTGTTAAATAGACAATATGTTTCATTCAAATTACAATCAATTCCTTTCCCTTGTGAGAGGAATTTTTATTTTTACACTATGCTAACATCTACAGAAAAAATAAACCAAACCATTGCTTTTGTAAAAGAACAATTAATCCATGCTGAAGGCGGACACGATTGGTTTCATATAGAACGTGTTTATAAAAATGCTTTATTAATAGCCAAGAATGAAAATGTAGACACATTTATAGTTACACTAGGCGCCTTACTTCATGACATAGCAGACAGTAAATTCCATAATGACGATGAAAGCATCGGATCTAAAATAGCTCGAGATTTTTTAACAAAGCTTGAAATAGATCCCAATACCATAGATCATGTTATTCAAATAATTGAAAACATTTCATTTAAGGGAGGCAATGAAACCCAAAACTTCCACTCCCAAGAACTGGATGTAGTGCAGGATGCCGATCGCTTAGATGCCATTGGAGCCATAGGCATTGCACGTTGTTTTAACTATGGAGGCTTTAAAAACAGAGCCATATACGATCCAGACATTAAGCCTAAACTTAATATGACCAAAGATGAATATAAGGCTTCTACAGCTCCTAGTATCAACCATTTTTACGAAAAGCTTTTACGTTTAAAGGACAAAATGAACACTTCTACAGGCAAACGAATTGCTACCGAACGGCACAACCATATGCTAAAATTCCTAGAACAGTTTTATAACGAATGGAACGGCAAGGTATAAATACCGCTTATTGAATCATCAACTTAATTTCCTTCCTGTATTGCGAAGCGCTTTTACCTGTTACTTCATTAAACTGTTTGTTGAAGTGCGAAAAATTGTTAAATCCACACTCAAAACAAATATCAGCAATACTCATCTGACTTTCATTAAGTAATTTTGTAGCATGAACTACTCTGTATTCATTAACTAACTGCGTGAAGGTTTTTCCTGTGGCTCGTTTAAAATATCGGCAAAACGCAGGAACAGTCATGCTTACACGGTCGGCTATTTCATCCAATGTTATGTGCCTCTGAAAATTGTTGTTCACATATTTAAAAATGACATCTATTTTAGAACTATCCTGAGATTCTGCTTCAAAGGCAAAACCGTCCGCATTTAACAACATATAATCATCTGTATTTGATAAATAATTCAATATTTCCAAAAAAACCAGCATACGCTCTAAACCCTCATATTGTGAAAGCTGTTCTATCTTAGGACCAATAACTCTTTTCGTTTCAACCTTAAATCGAATTCCCTTTTTAGCCCTGTCAAACAACAATGCTATAGCCGCCATTTCCGGTACATTAAGAAAATCATTACCTAAAAAGTCAGATCTAAACTGTATGGTCGTTTCTGTTCCATTTGCTGTTAACCTATCTGTAAAACCATTATGAGGCAGGTTGGAACCTATTAGTATAAGCTGACTATTATTAAAATAAGACAAATGATTCCCTATATGGGTCTTCCCTTGCCCTTTATTAACATAGACAAGCTCCAACTCCGGATGGAAATGCCAATAAGCTCCATTTCTATCTATCGTATCGATATGCTGCTTAACAAGTATCGAGCTTCCAAAGCTTGGCGTTAGCTTTCTGAATGTAGGCTTCTTATTAATCATAGACAGATCAGATTTAGAACAAAATTAATACTAATTGTTTTTAAAACATGTATTTATTTAACACAAATGTATGCTATTTTAACTTTACATACATTTAACATTAATTTAATAGTTAAAATAGCATATAAATTGATTAAAATGGATGTTTTAAATTCTTAAGATCCGTTCTACATTTGTCATGTCTAACGTTAAAACTTAGATTTATGAAAAATGTAATTAAGAACTCAAAAAAAGGCATTTTAACTGTGAGCTTGTTAACCAGCATGTTAAGTTTTGCCAATGAAGCCCCCTCATTGTTTATTAAGAATACTATTGAAAAAACAATAATAACCTTAAATAATCTCAAAGAGGGAAATCAAATATCCATTAAAGATGCTAATGGCATAATAATGTTTAAAGAATCCATACAAGAAACTGGGACTTACACAAAAGGGTTTGATTTAACGAGTCTTCCCAATGGCATGTATTTCTTTGAAGTAGAGAAAGGTTTTGAAATTAAGATCATTCCCTTTGTTGTTGAATCCAACAACGTAACCTTCGAAAAAGAAAACAGCACTACTATTTTCAAGCCTATTGTTAGAAAAAAGAACAACCGTCTTTATATTTCTAAACTCGCACCAAACTTTGAACCTTTACATATCAGTATTTACTCTAACTCGGGAACAGCTGATCACCTGATACATTCTGAAACCATTAAAAACACACAAATTATTGAAAAAATATTTGACTTAAAAGAAGGTGACTATAAAATAGTTTTTAACTCGAATAAACGGGTTTACACAAAATACATTAATAATTAGTTAATGTCTTATTTAGTTTAGTTTAGTAGAAAAGTGGGTCTAGGTGGGCCCACTTTTTTTTAAAATAATTCCAACTGACCACTCTTAAACTGTTTGTGCAATTCGGTATTGAATTTAGGCATGCTCTTATCTTTAAAATATTTCCGTTTTGCCAAACTTACTAAATTATGGATTTGTTTTGCTATTTCCCCTTCTCCGCGAATCCTGGCTCCATAACGACTATCGTTTAGCTTTCCTCCATGGCACAACACTCTATCTGGTGCAAAACCTTGTCTGCCCTATCTGGCATGGTTTTTTTAATCCAATCTGTAAAAAGAATTCCAATTGCGCCATTTAACCGTACCACAGTATGTGCAATAGATAAAGCACCGTAATCTGAAGCCACTTTGGCTAAAGGTAAAATTTCATGGCTGTTAATCGAGGGTATAATAGGAGCCAACATGACATTTACAGGCACACCATTACTAGTTAGTTCCTTAACGGTTTCCAAGCGCCTTTTTATGGTTGCCGTTCGCGGTTCTAAAATACGCCTTGTATCTTCAGACAAGCTAGTAATTGATATATTAACACCAACCAAATTATCTTTTGCCAATGCTCTTAAAATATCCACATCCCTCAAGACCAACGCGTTTTTGGTAATAATAGCAACTGGGTGCTTGTACTTTAAAAAAACACTTAAACATTGCCTGGTAATTTGAAAATTATTTTCTGCAGGCTGATAACAATCTGTATTACCCGACATAACTATTGGGTGTGCTTTCCAGCTTTTCTTTTGCAATAGGGCTTCCAATAATTTGGGAGCCTCTTTTTTTACCAAAATACGCCGCTCAAAATCCAAACCTGCACCATATCCCCAGAACTCATGACTATTACGCGCATAACAATAAATACATCCATGTTCACAGCCTTGATAAGGATTCATGGAATATAACATTCCCACATCTGGACTTGTCACTTTATTTACAATGGTTTTTGGAAAGACTTCTAAATAATGTGTTTTATTTTTATCACTCACTTCACCTTCTTTCCGACAAAACTCCAAAAAATCATCGCGCATTTCATGATGCAGCTCAAAGAACCGATTGGGCACATTAATCTGCGCACCACGACCTTTTATGGAAGTTTTAGTATTCATATCTAATAAAATGACATCTCTAAATTAGTCATTATTTCACATGCCTCATGTTAAGATTAAATTGCTTTATTAACGTGAATCTCGGATAAGAAAAAAGTGTTTTTATTTTAGTTTATTATATTGATATTCAGTATATTAAGCAATAAAAACACTTCAAATGCTTAGAGATAAAGTTACTGAATTCTTTGTAGAATTGGACGATTTCTACAAA
>NZ_BAABCY010000057.1:0-1092 GCF_039539345.1 Snuella lapsa
ACGAATACTTAAAGGTAGCCAAAAGTGAGATTATTTCACCTGAAAGCTACCTTTAGGTTTAGTTCAACAATGTATAAAAAGCATAGGGCGTTAGGTGTTAAAACTAAACGTCCTTTTCATTTACAAAGTCCGCAAAATATAAAATTTGGCATTTACTAAAAATGATAAAAACAAAATATTTATATTTGGCTAAGTGCAAATTCGAAACGTAAGCGCTTTTTAACTGCCCTACGTTTCTTATACTAGACGTTAGGCACAAGCTAAAACAACACGAACAAAATGACACTGAAACAACAATTAGAATCAATTCTTTCCAGCCAGTACGAATCGGAAGACGGAGATTTATACAAGGTGGAATTGTTGGACGGTATGACTGATAGCGAAATAGAAAACCTTAAAAGTCAACTCCCAAATAACAACCTACCCAGCGAAATCGAAGAACTATTAAGATTCAGTAAGGGATTTGAATTCTATGGACTTGAAGAAGTCAGATTTGATGCATTCGGTCATTTTGGATTTGAAGAAATGTTCCCAAACTCAATCCAACTCGCAGGAGATGGATTTGGAAATTTTTGGATTTTAGACATTGACTCAAAAGGAAATTGGAATTCAGTTTACTATGTCTGTCACGACCCTGCAGTATTAGTAAAACACTCTGAAAATTTATCGGAGTTCATAAACCACGTTGATGAGTTCGGACAAAAAGGAAGGCAATCCAACTTAGACATTATTCACGAAAAGACCGTAATGGATATTTGGAGCGAAAAAGTAGGAATAATGGAAAAAAATGAAAAAGACTATGACTTTGAAAACGGACAAGTTGAATTGCCAGAAATGTTTTTAGTTGCAGACTTGACTGATAAACCAATAAAAACAGGATTTCCTTGGGGAAAATCAGGTCCGAACACAAAAATTATAAGACCGACTGACGAACCGATTTGGATTGTTGAGAATCGAGTGAAACAAAGTTTTCTATCAAGACTATTCGGTGGAAAGAAATAAAAAGCCAGTGCCTAACAAAGGTAGCCGTTGCGCAAGCCCTTAATTTTCTAAAAACAAGACACAAATAAGCCCTTTTAAGGGCTTTTATTT